>JAYWDL010000233.1:0-4980 GCA_043779865.1 Polaromonas sp. | reverse complement strand
TGAAGCAAGGCCTTTCCCTTCGCGTCTCGCAGCATCTGGCGCTCACGCCGCAGTTGCAGCAGTCGATTCGGCTGCTGCAGCTTTCCACACTGGAGCTGAGCCAGGAAGTCGAGCAGATGCTTGATGAAAACCCGTTTCTGGAACTGGCTGACGACACCGCCGCGCGCGAAGAGTTCGGCCTGGACCACATCAACACGCCGGTAGGTCAGGACAGCCGAGAATTCGAGGCTGCTACGGATTCGATAGCTGGAAGTGCAGATGGGACAAGCGCAGGAAGCCTGAAAGATAGTGAAACCACGGCTGAAACCAGCTCTGAGCCCACGCTGGAGGAAAGCTGGGACGGCGATGGCTCGGTCGAGTCATCGCCCGACGACAGCGAGTGGGGCGGCGACGCGCCAGCCCGTAAAAACAACCTTGAAGACAGCGACGCCGAAGCCTCCGACCTGACGGGCAGCCACGAGTCGCTGCAGGATCACTTGCACCGGCAGGCGCTCGGCCTGCGCCTGTCCGAGCTGGACCGCGCCGCCCTGCACTTCCTGATCGAATCGCTCAATGACGACGGCTACCTGGACGACAGCCTGGCCGCGCTGGCAGCCGGTCTGGCGGGCGGCAACCTGGAGCAGGCCGAGGAACTGGAACAGCAATTCGCCATCGCGCTGAAACTGCTGCAGCACATGGAGCCCGCCGGTGTCGGCGCACGCAACCTGGCCGAAGCCTTAAGCCTGCAGCTGCTCAACTGCAAGGATTGCGACGAAACCCGGGCCGCCATCGCCATATGCCGGCAACCGATCGAGTTGCTGGCCAAGCGCGATGTCAAGCGCCTGTCTCACCTGTGCGGTTTTGCGGAAAACGTCATCAAGGCAGCGATTGCGGTAATCGGGCGGCTGGACCCCAAGCCAGGCCGGCGCTTTGCCAATGTCGAGCGCAACTTCATCGTTCCCGACGTCATCGTCGTCAAATCTGGCCGGGGTTTCAAGGTCACGCTCAACAGTGACGTGATGCCGCGGCTGCGCGTTCACGACATTTATGCCGGCGTCCTCAAGCAGCATAACGGCAGAGGTGGGGGCCAGGGCGGCCAGGCGCTGCAGCAGCGACTGCAGGAGGCGCGCTGGTTCATCAAGAATATCCAGCAGCGTTTTGACACCATCCTGCGGGTGAGCAGTGCGATTGTGGAGCGGCAAAAGAACTTCTTCAGCCATGGCGAACTGGCCATGCGCCCGCTGGTGCTGCGCGAAATTGCCGATGAACTGGGCCTGCATGAATCGACCATTTCGCGGGTGACCACGGCCAAATATATGCGCACGCCGTTTGGCACCTTTGAACTGAAATATTTCTTTGGCTCGGCACTGGGCACCGAGACCGGCGGCAACGCTTCCAGCACGGCGGTGCGCGCACTCATCAAGCAGTTTGTTTCGTCGGAAAACGCCAAAAAGCCCCTCAGCGACAATCAGATTTCCGAAATGCTCAAGGAGCAAGGCATCGAATGCGCCCGCCGCACCGTGGCCAAATACCGCGAAGCGCTGCGTATCGCGCCAACGAATCTGCGCAAAACGCTGTGACCCGCGCACGGCGCATACCGCCGTGCATCACGCCACCTTAAAGCCATCCATGAACCAACTTCAACTCTTTCTACCCTGCGCCGCCGGCGTTGAAGCGCTGCTTGCCACCGAAGTCCAGCGCATCACCGGCATTCAGGGTAAAGCCTGGCGCGCCGGCGTGCAGCTGCAAGGCTCGTGGCGCGAAGCGATGCAACTCAACCTGCACAGCCGGCTGGCCCAGCGCGTCTTGATCGAACTGCAGCACGGTCAATACCGCAGCGAGCAGGACCTGTACAACGCGGCGGCTAGCGTCGCCTGGGAAATCTGGTTCACGCCCAAGCAGACCTTCAAGGTCGAGATCACCGCCCAGCACAGCCCGCTGACCAGCCTGAATTTTGCCGCGCTCAAGATCAAGGACGCGATTGCCGACCGCTTTCGCGACAAGTTTGATGTGCGCCCCGATGTCGATACCCGCTGGCCCGACGTGCGCGTGTATGCGCACCTGACCACCGACACTGTCACCATTTACATCGACACCTCGGGCGAGCCCCTGTTCAAGCGCGGCTGGCGCGAAGACAAGGGCGATGCGCCACTCAAGGAAACGCTGGCCGCCGCCATGATTGCCGCCAGTGGCTGGGACGATTTGTGCAAGCAGGGCGTTCCGCTGTACGACCCCTGCTGCGGTTCGGGCACGATCGTCATTGAAGCCGCGCAGATCGCCTGCAACATCGCGCCCGGCATCAACCGCCGCTTTGCCTTCCAGAAATACCTGCCCTTCCAGGCCCATGTGTGGGATGGCCTGCTCGACCAGGCCGAAGCCGCCATCACCGAGCCGAGCGCGCCGGTGTTTGGCAGCGATGTGTCGTTCCGCATGGTCGATTTTGCCGAGCGCAATGCCGAACGCGCCGGCGTCGCCAATGCGGTGCAGCTGCGCGGCGGCGACGCACTGCAGCGCATGCCGCCCGCGCCCAGCGGCGTGATGCTGGTGAATCCGCCGTATGGAGAGCGCATCGACGTGGCGGGCGTTGCCGGCATTACCGGCGTTCAAGGCCGCGACCAACGGCGTTCGCAATTTCAGGGCCAAAGCGTTGATGAGTTCGGCCAGCCGGTCGTGCGCCAGGAACGCGAAGTTCGGGACGGACGGCAAAGCCGGGACGACCGCGATGAAACCTCGTTCGAGCCTTCGCGCGACCGCTCGGCCAACCCGGGCCGCGAGCAGGCGCAGAACGCCTGGGGTGAAGAAGCCTCGGACTTTTTCCCTCAACTGGCGGCCCACTGGAAGAAAAACTACGCCGGCTGGACCGCCCACATTCTCACGCCCGACCTCAAGCTGCCCGGCAAGATGCGGCTGAAAGAGTCGCGCCGCGTGCCGATGTGGAACGGCCCGATTGAATGCCGGCTGTTCCGATTTGACATGGTGGCGGGTTCGGCGCGCGGCAAGCCGGCTGATCAGGCGGCAGAGCAGCAGTTACCCAAACCGTGACGATGCAAGTGAACGCGGCGAAGAACGATGCCGAATTTCTGCCCGCCTCCGAAGCGCGCATGGAAGCCGTCGTCATTGACACCAACATCATCCTCGACGTCTTCGTCTTCAACGACCTGGCCGCAAAACCCGTCAGAACAGCACTCGAAGCCGGCGAACTCGACTGGATCGCCACCCAGCCGATGCGCGACGAACTGGCGCGCGTGCTGGCCTATCCGCAAATCGTTCCGCGCCTGAATTTTTATCAGTTGAGCGCAGATGACGTGCTGGCGTCCTTTGACCACCATGTCCGCCTGCTTGAAGTTGCTTTCAAAGCCCGTCTGACCTGCCGCGACCCTGACGACCAGAAATTCATCGACCTGGCCGTAGCCGGGCAAGCCCTGCTGCTGAGCAAGGATCGGCACGTACTTTCGATGTCAAAAAGGCTGCTGGCGCATGGTGTTCGGGCGCAGACGGCTATCTAATTGATAGCGTTAAGGGCTATGGGTAATTCTGGCGGAATTCAATTAGAAGCTGACCCTGATTTATACCAGCCGCACGCCAAGCCATTCGCATCCAGCGTGAGCCTGACAGAAAGCAGTTAGTGCAGCATGCCCTTGGCGCACTTTTTCGCGCTTTTACAAAGGCAAATCGTTACGGCTTTAACAGCATCCGTGGATTAAAGTGACCAGCGTCCAGTGCTTGCCGGCTACACCAACAAGAAACAAGCCCATGTCAGACCCAGCCATGACCCCAGAGCAGCAACAAGGCTACAACAAGGCCTCCGAGAAAATCGAAGCCTGCCGTCGTAATGGGGGCACCGTGCTCGATTTAAGCGACCTCGGCCTGACACTCCTGCCGCCGCAGATCGGCCAGCTCACGGCGCTGACGGAGCTTGACCTGGATGGCAACCCAGTGCTGGAAATCCCCAACTCCATACCGGCGCCGACAGCCTACGACGTCATTGAGCCCGACAAGAGAACTGCACGAACATGATCCAGCAGCAGGCGCCGGGAGAACGGAAGGATTTGCTGGACGAACTGGCGAAGCAGGTGCAGCAACTCATCGCGGCGCTGCCTGCGGATAAGCAGGAGAAAGCGGCGGGGAATCTGGAGTTGGCAGTGAAGGCGGCAACAAGCGCGGAGCCGGACCGCGAGTGGTATTCCGTCTCCACGAAGGGCCTGCTGGAAGCATCGAAGTGGGTGAAGGACTACAGCGGGAACATCGCCGGGACGATCATGAATCTGGGCAAGCTCCTTTGGCCAGAGGGCGAAAGTTAAGAGCGATTTCCTGGCCATGATTCCATGGCCAGACATATCAGGTAAACCACTTCCTGACATCGACGCTTGAGCGTCGTCCGACGTCACCCGAGTGCGCCGACAGCCAGTGGGCGGCACGCTCGCGGCCCTGTTGCCGGAGCAGCTCCAGAAACGGGCTGTGGGCCAGCAGCTGGGTTTCGGTTCGCTCCAGGCTCACCAGCTGGCTGGAATCGATCATGTGAAACCGCAGCTTCTGCAGCCGCCGCTCAATCTTTCCCCAAGCCCCGAACGGGGAACTCGAAAATTCCGTCGCATGGGCGAACATCCGCATCTCGCGCATGAAGTTCGCGCTGAACGCCAGTTCGACGATGCGCAATTCGATCTCTTCCTTCGTATGCGGCGTGCCTTCGCGCCTGAGCGGACTCAGCAGCACCAGCAGCACATCGGCGGCATCGCAGTCATAGAACAGCGGAAACACCGCCGGATTGGCAGCATAGCCACCGTCCCAGTACGGCTCGCCATCAATCTCCACCGAGTGGTGAATCTTGGGCAGGCAGGCCGATGCGAGCAACACGTCCACGGTGAGTTCGGTTTCGCGAAATATCCGGAGCTTTCCGGTATTGGCCTGCGTGGTGCCCACAAACAGCTTGAACGGACTGCGCGCGCGCAACTGCTCGAAATCGACCTGGCGGTTGAGCTGATCACGCAGTGGATTGAGAGC
>JAYWDL010000232.1:0-4988 GCA_043779865.1 Polaromonas sp. | reverse complement strand
AGCACAAAGTTCTGGAACCAGTGCGGCGAGGTGCCGGTGTAGTGGCGCAGGCGCTGCAGCGAGTAATCGACCCGCGCCGCCGTGAACAGCGACAGCGGCTGCGGCTCGCCGGGCCGGGCTTCATAGGTGCCGTTGGCAATGCCGTCGTCCATCGATGCCAGATCAGGCAAGTCAAATACATCGCGCATCAGCATGCGGCGCTCTGCACTCATCGTGCCTTCAATATGGTCGTTCTCGGCAAATGAAAAATGAACCGGAATCGGCTGGGTGCTGGTGCCAACTTCCAGCGCCACGTCATGGTTTTGCATCAGCAGCCGGAATTGCTCCAGATAGTACGGGCCGTACAGATCAGGCCGGGTCAGCGTGGTTTCAAAGCGCCCCGGTCCGGCTACAAAGCCATAACTTAGCTGCAAAATGTCGGGCGTTTCCAGAATTGCGCGCGCCACTGTTTCGGTATGCAGCCGCACAAACGGGTAGCAGGCGCGCACATGACCGGGCAGCGTACCGCCAGCCACATAGCGCTGCATGGCACTGCGCAGATGGGCAATCTGCTGGTCGTAAATCGCTTTGACCTGTGCCAGCGCGGCAGCCGGGTCGCTGTAGCGCGTGGGTGCAATGAAAGGGGGCAGATAGGACATGGATGAATTTGTTGTTGTAAGTGGTTTCAGGGCTTTTGCACAGGGACCAGCACAGCCGGCCGATAACGAGTGCAGGGTTGTCGCTAAAGTCCGACCGGCTCGCGCATCGTCACAAATTCTTCGGCAATGGTCGGATGGATTCCGAGGGTGCTGTCAAAGATGGCTTTGGTCGCGCCGGCCTTCATGGCCACGGCAAAGCCCTGCACAATTTCGCCGGCATCGGGCCCGACCATGTGCAGGCCGACCACGCGGTCGCTCGCGTCCTCAACCAGCAGCTTCATGAACGTTCGTTCGGTGCTACCGCTCAGCGTGTGCTTGAGCGCCTTGAAGTCGGTGCGAAATACACTGATCTTGCCGAATTTTTCGCTGGCATCGTGTTCGGAGTAGCCCACTGTGCCGATGTTGGGGTGGGTAAACACGGCCGTGGGAATGAACTCGTAACTCATGCTGCGCGGCTTTTTGCCTGTGGTCGGGCCAAACAGCTGGTCAACCACCACCATCGCCTCGGCCAGCGCCACGGGCGTGAGCTGCACCCGTGCAGTGACGTCGCCGAGTGCGTAAATGGACGGCACCGATGTCTGGTACTGCTCGTTGACCTGAATCGCCCCGGCAGCGTTTTGCGCGATGCCAGCCGCTTCCAGGCCCAGGCCCTTGACCAGCGGCACACGGCCAGTGGCATAGAGCACCGTATCCACAGTCATTTGAATGCCATCGAGCAGCCGCACCTCCAGCCCCTGGTCAGTACGCTCGATGGCGGCCACGTCGGTGTTGAAATGCAGGGCAATGCCGGTTTTGACCATTTCGCCCGCGACAAATGAACGCACGTCGGCATCAAAGCCGCGCAGTACCTGTGCGCCCCGGTAAAGCTGCGTGACTTGGGACCCGAGTCCGTTAAAGATCGAGGCAAACTCGCAGGCAATGTAGCCGCCGCCCACCACCAGCAAGCGCTGCGGGAAGGGCGACAGGTCGAAAATTTCGTTCGAACTAATGACATGCTCGCGCCCTACCACGTCGGGAACGCTGGGCTTGCCGCCGGTGGCGATCAGGATATTTTTGGCGCTGTGCTGCTGTCCACCGATATCAACCGTATGCGCATCCACCAGCGTGGCCCAGCCCTCGATGATGTGAACGCCAGCGCTCTTGAGCAACTGCACATAAATGCCGTTAAGCCGCGAAATTTCGCGGGCACGGTTGGTTTTAAGCGCTTCCCAGTCCAGCGTGGGAGCAACGCCGACCCAGCCAAAGCCGTGCGATTCCTCGAAGCTTTCGGCGAAGTGGGCGGCGTAGCTGTAAAGCTTTTTCGGGATGCAGCCCAGGTTGACGCAGGTGCCGCCCATTTCGGCCACCTCGGCCAGCGCCACGCGGGCGCCGCGCTGCGCGGCCATGCGGGCAGCGCGCACGCCACCACTACCGCCGCCAATGACGAAAAGGTCAAAATCAAAAGTCTGCATTCATTCTTTCTTTTGAGGACTGGAAGTCCCTGAGTTCCTTCTTGATCCACTTGATGAACATCCAGGTGCGCATGGGTAGCAGACGAGCGTGCGGGTAGACCACATTGATCGGGCGCGGCGGCGGCTCAAAACCTTCCGGCACAGTGCGCAGCTGTTTGCTTTGCAAGAAGGGTTCCACCAGGTGGGAGAAAAACATGCCGAAGCCCGCTCCTGCCACGCAGGCTTTCACCGCAGGCGCATTCTGGTTGAACTCCAGATTACCACTGACCGCCGGGTACAAGGTGAAACTGGTGGTTATGCCTTATGGACACCTGATTTTCATCCATGCAAACTGTTTGTGCGCCTGCTTCATTTTGCTCACCGCTGATCAACAGGGTGTCAAGGTTTTACGAATACTATTCAACATTTGCTGAACTCAGGATTGAACTGACATGCGCTCTCCGGCCCTTCTTGAAAAAACTTTATCGCCTCTTTCTGTCGATATGGCTGGCAATGTTGCCTTCAATCAACCTCGCCAGCTTCGTGCCAGCGGTCGCGCCTTTGCGCAGATCGCGCAATTCCATCCTGAGCTGACAGCGTTCCGTCGCGACCTGCACGCGCACCCGGAGTTGGGCTTTGAAGAGGTTTACACCTCCAGCAGGGTAGTGCATGCCCTCAAGCTGTGCGGCGTGGATGAAGTGCATACCGGCATCGGAAAAACAGGCATTGTTGCCGTCATTAAAGGCCAGCAATCGGCCTCTATTGCCGGGCACTCCAGGGTAAGGCCCTTGATTGGACTGCGCGCCGACATGGATGCGCTGCCCATGACCGAGCACAACGAGTTTGGCTGGAAATCAGCCAAGCCCGGCCTGATGCACGGCTGCGGCCATGACGGACACACCACCATGCTGGTGGGCGCGGCGCGTTACCTGGCCGAAACCCGCGCTTTTGCCGGCGATGCGGTGCTGGTGTTCCAGCCTGCCGAAGAAGGGAGGGGCGGCGCTGACGCAATGATTAAAGACGGGCTGTTTGAACGCTTCCCGGTGCAGGCCATTTACGCCATGCACAACTGGCCTGCCATGCGGCCCGGCACCATTGGCATCAATTCCGGACCCATGATGGCGGCAGCCGACCGCATCACGATCGAGATTACCGGAAAGGGCGGCCACGGTGCCCATGCGTATCTCACGGTCGATCCGATCCTCGTCGCCGCTCACATCATTACGGCGGTGCAAAGCATCGTTTCGCGAAACGTAAAGGCGATGGACAATGCGGTCGTCAGCGTGTGCGCCATCCAGGCAGGCGACTTGGGCGCCATGAGCGTAGTTCCTGGCAATGCCACGCTGGTCGGCACCGTGCGTACCTTCAAACCCGAAGTGCAGAGCTTTGTAGAGCAGCGACTGAAACAGCTTTGCGCTGCGGTGGCGGAAGGTTTTGGTGCCACGGCGACTGTGAATTACGAACGAATTTACCCGGCCACCATCAATTCACCGGCCGAGTTCACGCTGGCGACAAGCGTCGCCGAGCAACTGGTGGGTGAAGAAAATGTGGTTCGCAATCTGGAGCCGAGCATGGGATCAGAGGATTTTTCTTTCATGCTCAAGGAAAAGCCTGGCGCCTACCTGAGACTCGGTCAGGGTGAGCAGCTTTCCGACGGCCAGGGCGGCTTTATTGGTGGCGTGGGCAGCCGTTTTTTGCATAACAGCTGTTACGACTTCAACGACAGCGTTCTGCCGCTGGGATCGGCGCTGTTTGCCGGGATTGTGGAACGCTCAATGCCGATGGCGTGAAGGTTGAAAGGCTTGGATTGCTATTAAAATAATAGCTACTTGCGCGCGCTGCTATTGCGCCAAAGGCATTATTTGCCAATAAAAAGGCACACTGGGCCAGCGCGGCGTGACCCGGCGCCGGATGTTCTACACGCCGTGGCTTACGCATAGCGCTTGTTGCGCAAATTGTTCTTCATTTCCTTGAGCAGCGGCTGCAGCTTGGGCCCTATGCGCAGCGCCACGCAAGTGGCCAGAATGTCGATGATCATCAGGTGCAGCAGGCGAGACACCATCGGGCTGTAACGGTCATAGCCCTCGGGATGGTCGGCTGCCAGATGAATATGGCCGGCAGCGGCCAGCGGCGAAGCGGTGGCGGTGATCACGATGGTGGTCGCGCCGTTTTTGCGGGCAATGTCGCAGGCATCCATCAGGTCGCGCGTGCGGCCCGAATTGGAAATCACCACCACGCAGTCGCCCGGCCCGAGCAGCGAGGCACTCATGACCTGCATGTGGCCGTCGCTGTAGGCAATGCAGTTGATTCCCAGCCTGAAAAATTTATGCTGCGCGTCCTGCGCCACGATGCCGGAGTTGCCCGCACCGAAAAATTCGATGCGCTTGCCCGTGTTGTAGGCCGCCAGCAGTGCCAGCGTGGCCTTTTCAATGGCCAGCGGGCTGGCGTCATTGCGGTACTTCAAAAATGCGGCCACGGTGTTGTCAATCACCTTGACAAGCACATCACCGGTCTTGTCGTCCACATCGACGCTGCGGTGAATGAAGGGCACGCCCTCACTCACGCTGCCGGCCAGCTTGAGCTTGAAGTCCGACAGCCCGTCGTAGCCCACGCTGCGGCAAAACCGCACCACAGTTGGTTTGCTGACATGCGAGCGGTTGGCCAGCTCGGTAATCGGCAGGCTGGCAAACGCCCGCGGGTCAGCCAGCACCAGCCGGGCCACCCGCTGTTCTGCGGGAGCCAGCGAGGGCAGGGAGGCTTTGATGCGGTCAAGCACTGGAATGGCCCCCAAGCTTGTCGCTTCGCGTACTGCGCTGACCCCCGAGGGGGCTAATTTTCCTTGGGGCGGCCTGGCGGAAAATTGCTTGTGCCGATGCGGCAAAAGAGTGGAAAAAGCCCATGTTTAGCTCTCTTCGCTCCA
>JAYWDL010000231.1:0-4990 GCA_043779865.1 Polaromonas sp. | reverse complement strand
TGCGGCAAGGTTGCCGCATTGGCCACTTCCGTGACGGCTTGGGCACGCGTCAGGCGGGCCTGTGCCAGTTTCAGGTTGGGGCTGGTTTCAAGCGCTTGAGCAACCAGTTGGTTGAGCGTCTCGTCACCAAAATCACGCCACCATTCAGCGGAAACCGGGGCGTCCGGTGTTGCTTGTGTAGCTTGAATAGCTTGTGTAAAGGCTGCCGTCAAGCCCAGCGATGGCGCATCGCGCAAAATGGCCGTTGGCGCGATGCCGGACATGTCGGCGCAACCGCCCATGCCGGTAGCAATCAGGCCCACTGCCACCAGGCTGGCGGCCGATACCAGCGCCATGCGAAACGAGGCGCGCCAGACGGGCAAGGGCTTGTGCCGGGGCATCAGGTTGACTTGGGTGCATGCCGGCACACAGCTTTCACGATGTTGGATGTTATTTGTCATTTTTTTCTGTCGATGCCTGCAGGGATTGCGCCGTGTCCAGCATGCGGCGCAAATAACTTTTGAGGGTTTGGAATTCCTCAAGCGAAAAGCCGGCCAATAAAGAGTTTTGCACTGTGCAAAGAATGCCGGGGATTTCCTGGGCGGCAACGCGTCCGGCATCGGTCAGCTCAAGATTCACCACGCGCCGGTCGTCCGATGAACGACTGCGGCGGCACAGCTGCTTGGCTTCGAGACGATCGAGCAAGCGCGTCATGGAGCCAGCATCCAGATCACATTGACGCGCCAGTTCGGCCGCCGTCGAGCCGCAGCCCATATAAAGCTTGAGCAGCGGCACCCACTGCGCGTTGGTCAGGCCTGCAGGTTCCAGTTCGCGCTCCACGCCTTGCGCCAGCAGCGCAATGATGCGACGCATCAGGTAGCCGATGCTGTCGTCGGGCGTGTAGCCTTCCGCCTGGTAAAAATCCACCAGCGGATTCGACAGCGCGTCTATAAAAGGATGGGAGTTGTGCTTTGAAGCCATAGGCACGAATATTACTTGCTTAAGCAATTATTGTCAAGCCTGTCTTTGCAGCAGCAAGCTTTAAAGTTAAAATCGCAATCATGGCTACTTCAACTGCTTTTTCGTCCAGATCGTCCGCGCCCAAGGGCTCGCCCCGTTCGCTGTCGGGCCTTGCGCCTTTTCTTCGCCCGTATGGCGGCCGGATCGCGCTGGCGGTATTTTTCCTGGTGATGGCGGCCGTTGCCACACTGGTGTTTCCGCTGGCGCTGCGCAGCCTGATTGACGGCGGCATGGGCGCAGCAGACAAAGGCGAGCGGCTGATGGCGCTGCGCACCCACTTTTTCGAGCTGTTCGGCGTTGCTGCGGCGCTGGGGCTGTTTTCAGCAGGCCGCTTTTACATGGTCAGCTGGCTTGGTGAGCGGGTAACGGCCGACCTGCGCAATGCGGTGTATTCGCATGTAGTTCGGCAAAGCCCGGAATTTTTTGAAACCACGCAAACCGGCGAAGTGCTGTCGCGCCTGACGGGCGACACCACACTGGTGCAAACCGTGGTGGGTTCATCGCTCAGCATGGGTCTGCGCAATGCCGTGATGGGCGTGGGCGCGCTCGGCATGCTGGTGGTTACCAACCCGTATCTGATGGTGCAGGTGCTGGGCGTTCTGGTGCTGATCGTCGCTCCCTCGGTCTGGTTCGGGCGGCGCGTTCGCAAGCTCTCCCGGGCCAGCCAGGACCGGGTTGCCGACTCCAGCGCGATTGCGGCTGAAGTGCTCAATGCGATTCCGGTGGTGCAAAGCTACACCGCTGAAGCCCGCGAGGCGGCGCGCTTTGACCAGTCAACCACCGAAGCCTTCGTCACCGCTATACGCCGCACCAAGGCGCGCTCGGTGCTGGTGGCGTTCATCATCATTGCCACCTCGGCGGCGCTGCTGTGGGGTCTGTACCAAGGCACGCAGGCGGTGATGCGCGGCGACATCAGCGCCGGCCATCTGGGCCAGACAGTGGTGTATGTGATCATTCTGGCCAGCGCGGCTGCCGTGCTGGGCGAAGTCTATGGCGACCTGCTGCGCGCGGCCGGCGCTACCGAGCGGCTGATGGAGTTGCTGGAGAGCCGTTCACCCGTGACTTCACCATCAAACCCGCTTGCTGCGCAGGTAATACGGGCAGGAAGCGCTATCAAATTTGAAGCAGTCACGTTTCACTACCCGTCACGCCCGACGCAGCCCGCCTTGAGTGACTTCACCTTAAGCGTGGCGCCCGGTGAAACCGTGGCCATCGTCGGGCCCAGCGGCGCAGGCAAGACCACCGTGTTCCAGTTGCTGCTGCGCTTTTACGATCCGGTTTCGGGCCGCATTGAACTCGATGGTGTGCGTACCGCTGACATGGCGCTGCAGGACCTGCGCGGACGCATCGGGCTGGTGCCGCAGGACGCAGTGATTTTCTCGACCAGCGCACTCGAAAACATCCGCTACGGCAAGCCCGAAGCCAGCGATGAGGAGGTCAAGGCGGCCGCCCAGGCGGCGTTTGCCCATGAATTCATCAGCGCGCTACCTGAAGGCTACGACACCTTTCTGGGCGAGCGGGGCGTGCGACTTTCCGGCGGCCAGCGCCAGCGCATTGCCATTGCGCGGGCGATGCTGAAAAATTCGCCGCTGCTGCTGCTGGACGAAGCGACCAGCGCGCTGGACGCAGAAAGCGAACACATGGTGCAGGCCGCGCTGGAATCGGCGATGAAGGACCGCACCACGCTGGTGATTGCTCACCGGCTGGCAACGGTGCAGCAGGCTGACCGCATCCTGGTGCTGGACCACGGCCGGCTGGTGGAGCAAGGCACGCACGCCGAACTGGTGAGCCGCGGCGGCATATATGCGCGGCTGGCGGCGCTGCAGTTCAACGTCTGAGACGGCCACATGCGTCCAGCCGCAATGGGCGCAAAACCTCGCCAACTCATAACCATGCATTATTTGCATGGTTATCAATGAACAATGCCTTGGACAAGTGGGGCATGCCAGCCTTAAGCTGCAATCCTACGTCTGTTTTACAAGGACTTCATCCATGTCACAAGCACCTGCCCTGGGCGAAAGCCCCATCGCGCCGGCCTCGTCCCTTCCATCCTACCTGCAGGCCGACAACCTGGGGCCATGGGGCAACTATCTGCAGCAGGTCGATCGCGTCATTCCCCATTTGGGTAATCTGGCGCGCTGGGCTGAAACGCTGAAGCGTCCCAAGCGCATCCTGATTGTGGACGTGCCGATTCACATGGACGACGGCACGGTGGCGCATTTTGAAGGCTACCGCGTACAGCACAACGTCTCGCGCGGACCCGGCAAGGGCGGCGTGCGTTTTCATCAGGATGTGACGCTCTCCGAAGTCATGGCGCTGTCGGCCTGGATGTCGATCAAGAACGCTGCGGTCAACGTGCCTTATGGCGGCGCCATAGGCGGCATCCGGGTGGACCCGAAGAAGCTGTCGCGCGGCGAGCTTGAGCGCATGACACGCCGCTACACCAGTGAAATCGGCATCATCATCGGCCCCAACAAGGACATTCCGGCGCCCGACGTGAACACCAACGAGCAGATCATGGCGTGGATGATGGACACCTATTCCATGAATACGGGCTCTACCGCCACCGGCGTGGTCACCGGCAAACCGGTGGATCTCGGCGGCTCATTGGGCCGGCGCGAGGCCACTGGGCGCGGCGTGTTCACGGTGGGGGTGCAAGCCGCCCAACATATCGGTCTGGAGATTGCTGGTGCGCGCGTTGCCGTACAGGGTTTCGGCAATGTGGGTGGCGTGTCCGGCAAGCTGTTTGCCGAAGCCGGTGCCCGTGTGGTCGCAGTTCAAGACCACGGCGGCACGATTTACCGGGAAGCCGGACTGGATGTTCCCGCCCTGTTGCGGCACGTAGAGGAAAGCGGCAGTGTGGCTGGTTTCACCGAAGCAGAGATCATTGCCACCGACAGCTTCTGGGACGTTGACTGCGACATCCTGATTCCGGCCGCGCTGGAGGTGCAAATCACCGCTACGAACGCCGGCCGCATCAAGGCGCGCATGATCATTGAAGGCGCGAATGGCCCCACCACGCCCGCAGCCGACGACATTCTGCAAGAGCGTAATGTACTGGTGCTGCCTGACGTGATTGCCAACGCCGGCGGCGTGACGGTGAGCTACTTTGAATGGGTGCAGGATTTCTCCAGCTTCTTCTGGGACGAAGAAGAGATCAATTCGCGACTCGTAAAAATCATGAAAGAGGCGTTTGCGGGCGTCTGGGCCGTGGCGCAAGACCAGAAAGTCAGCCTGCGCACCGCCACGTTTATTGTGGCCTGCAAGCGGATTTTGCATACGCGCGAGTTGCGGGGTTTGTATCCTTGAGGGGGTGGGCCAGCGCGGTTCATGCAGGCGTCAGAAAGGGAGGAATTTGCTCCTGTTTTGATAGCTTGTTACACCTGTATCTATTGGCCTAGCGGTTGTTTTGCTGTTAAAAATGGCCGGCGCATTCAAGTCCCAAGTGCATCAAACCATTCTCCCGTCCTTTAGTTGCAAACGTGACCAGCTACCAAATTAATAGCACCATTTGAGCTTTGCCAAGCTCAGGCGAATTGGCATCAAGCCCCAAACGCGCATTACTGCAGCGTTTCTTTCAGCGCCGCAGGAAGCGGCAAAGGCATGACATCAATGCCCTCCTCCAGCAGTTCCACGGCTTCCCGCGCACTGGCCTGACCGCGAATGCTGCGGGCTTCGACTTCGCCATAGTGCATGCGGCGTGCCTCGTCGGCAAATCGCTGACCCACATCTTCGCTATGGGCCACCACATGGCGCAAAACCTTGAGAAATTCGGCCTGTGCGGCAGGGTTTATGCCGTCCGGCCTGCCCATTTCGACCTGAGCATTACGCGCTACGGCGTTTTTCAACGGCGAAATAGCGGTTGATGCGGTTGGAGTGGTCTGACTCTGGGTTGTCGATGCGGTATCACGAGCTTGGTGTCCACCGAAATTGAGCCGCGGCGCACTGGGCAGTTTTTGAATGCTACTGTCGGCACACAGCGGGCATTCAA
>JAYWDL010000230.1:0-13550 GCA_043779865.1 Polaromonas sp. | reverse complement strand
TTTGCCGCGCTGCCCGAAGCCCTGGCCCTGGCCGCCGCCAATAAGCGCATCGGCAACATCCTCAAGAAAGCGCTGGAAGTGGACCCGCATGTCAGCGAGGTGCTGCTCAAGGTGCCCGCTGAAATTGCCCTTTACGCGGCGATGAAAGACGTGGTTCCCAAGGCCAACACTCAATTTGACGCTGGCGACTACACCGCTTCGCTGCAAACCCTGGCGGCCTTGCGTGCGCCGGTCGATGCCTTCTTTGATAGCGTGATGGTCAATGCCGAAGAACTGGACCTGCGCCTGAACCGCCAGGGCCTGCTCAAAAGCCTGCACGATGCCATGAACCGGGTGGCCGATCTGTCGCGTCTGGCCGCCTGAGCAGTCCACGCCCCCACTTCCCATGACCCGTCAGGACTTCTGCATTCCCCCAACGACTGGCACGCCGGTCGGCCGAGCGTCGCAGCGCACGGCCTGGCAAACCGCGCCGCATGCTGCACCTGTCATTCCCAGCCCGGTTGAGCTCGCCCCTTCTGCTTCTCATTGATTGGCACACCATGAAACTCGTCATCCTCGACCGCGACGGCACTATCAACAGTGACAGCGACGACTTCGTCAAAACGCCGGACGAATGGTTGCCGCTGCCTGGTGCGCTTGAAGCCATTGCGCGGCTCAACCATGCTGGCTGGCATGTGGTGATCGCCTCCAACCAGTCAGGGTTGGGACGCGGCCTGTTTGACGTGGAGTCGCTCAACGCCATGCATGCCAAAATGCACAAGCTGCTGGCCGTCCAGGGTGGACGGATTGACGCCGTGTTTTACTGCCCGCACACCGCGGAAGAAAATTGCCACTGCCGCAAGCCGCAGCCGGGGCTGTTCGAGCAGATCGGTGCGCGTTTTGGCGTGCCGCTCAAGGGCGTTCCCACCGTTGGCGACTCGCTGCGTGATGTGGTTGCCAGCGCTGCCGCCGGTTGCGAGCCGCACCTGGTGCTCACCGGCAAGTCGGCCAGATACCGTGGCCTGGCCCCGCCTGAAGGCTTGCCCCCAGGAACGCTGGTGCACCAGGATCTGCCGGCGTTTGCAGATTTCATTTTGCTTCGCAGTGCGCAGAATTTGCCGGTGACGCTATGAAAATAATAGCTGCTTATGCCCGTCCTTCATGCGCTACATGGCTTAAATACTCTTAAATCGGTTTGGGTGAAGCCTTCCCGGCACTTCAAAACCCGACCAGACTTTCAACCCGACCACCGGAACCCCCCGCCATGCCCCTGATTCGCTCCGTCCTGCACATGTTGTGGATGATTCTTACCGTGATTCCGTGGGCGCTTTTTGTCGTGCTTGCCTCACTTTTTGTCAGCAGCACCACCATGTACTGGATGTGCGCCCGCTGGCTGAAGCTGGCGGTCGATAGCGGCACTTTCATTCTGGGCATCAAAAACCGGATCACCGGAATGGAAAACCTGCCTGCGGGCGAGCTGAGCGCTGCCGTCTTGCTGGTCAAGCACCAGTCCACCTGGGAGACCCTCACCATGCCGGCGATCATGCCGCATCCGCTGGCCTACGTCTTCAAGAAAGAGCTGCTTTACATTCCGTTTTTTGGCTGGGCCATGGCGCGCATGGACATGATTCACATTGACCGCAGCCAGCGCACCCAGGCCTTCAACAAGGTGGTGGCGCAGGGCAAGCGCCTTATGGGCAAGGGCACCTGGGTCATCATGTTTCCCGAAGGAACGCGGATTCCTCGCGGCCAAAAAGGCGTTTACAAATCGGGCGGCACCCGGCTCGCCATTGAAACCGGTGTGCCGGTGATTCCAATCGCGGTGACCTCGGCCAGATGCTGGCCGCGCAAGGCTTTCATCAAAAGCCCGGGCATTGTCGATATTTCGATTGGCAAGCCGATTTCCAGCACGGGCCGCAAGCCCGACGAGTTGATGCGCGAAGTCGAGGCCTGGATTGAAGCGGAAATGCACCGGCTGGACCCCGAAGCTTATGCAACCAGTAAAGCAGAAGCAGCTGCCGATCCTCAGTCCTGAGCGCTGGTGTCGAGTTGCAAGAGACGTAAACTGCCATGATGCAAAGGCTTCTCCGGTTCACACTCGATCTTTTTGGACAGGAGCCTGCTCCTGCTGTTGGCAAGCCTGCAAGTGCTGCCAAATCGCCAGATTCAGCACAAAAACCGCCTCCACCGCAGGCCGGCAGGACGCTACCCGCTATACAAAACATAGCGGATTCCGGGCTGATCCTGAAACAGCCTGCTTCGCCAAACCTGCAGCAGGCGCTGTTGCCTGCTACCTTGCGCCACCCTCGCGCCACGCGTGAAGTCTTGCTCGATGGCAAGCTGGTGGGCTACGAGGTCAAGCGCAGAAAGCGCCGCACGATCGGTTTTTCAATAGGCGCTGAGGGGCTGGCAGTCAGCGCGCCAAAATGGGTGCCGCTTTATGAAATTGATCAGGCCGTGCAAGGCAAGTCTGGCTGGATTCTGAAAAAGCTGCACGAAACCCGCGAACGCAGCCTGCGCCATGAGGCGGCCCGGATTGAGTGGAAGGACGGCGCGACCCTCCCTTTTTTGGGCGAGCCGGTGACGCTGCGCATCGATCCGCTTTGTGCCCATACCGCGCTGTGCCATGAGGCGCATACGGGTTTGTCCGGGCAGTCCCTGCACATTGCCCTGCCCGACAGCGCCACGCCCGATCAGATCCGGGACGCCGTCCGGGGCTGGCTGCAGCTGCAGGCAAAGTCCATTTTTACCCAGCGGCTCGACCATTTCATGCCGCAACTGGGGGTGCAGTGGCGCAAGCTCAGCCTGTCAAGCGCAGCCACCCGCTGGGGCAGTGCCAGCGCGAGCGGCTCCATCCGGCTGAACTGGCGATTGCTGCATTTCAGCCTCCCGGTGATTGACTATGTGGTGGTTCATGAACTAAGCCACTTGCGGGTGATGGATCACAGCCCGCGCTTTTGGGCCGCCGTGTGTGAGGTGATTCCGGACTACGCCGCCCTGCGCCGACAGCTCAAGGATGAAGCCGTTGCTCGCTGGTGAGTAATCAGCCAAATCGAAAATTGGTTATAAACGGGTAACAATGATAAAAATAAGTAAATTAATAAAAAAAGTACTTACAATTTGTGTCTCCACTTCGGATTTCCTGCCATGAGTGATAAGTTGATTCTTGTTGTTGAAGACAATCCAGACCATCTGGAATTAACGGTGCTAACACTTGCGGAACTCGGCGTAACCGCCGGGATTGCAGTGGCCCGCGATGGCGCCGAGGCGCTGGAATACCTGTTTGGCCAAGGCCGTCATGCGGGTCGCGACATCCAAAAGCAACCGAATTTCGTCCTGCTTGACATGAAACTGCCAAAACTGTCGGGGCTGGATGTGTTGCGCAGCGTGCGCAGCAACCCGATCACTGCCCTGGTGCCCGTGATCATGCTGACGTCTTCCAGTGAGCAGTCCGACATGGTGGCCTGCTACCAGAGCGGCGCCAACAGCTTTGTACGCAAGCCGGTCGATTTTGCGGACTTCACCGAAAAGCTCAATCGCCTGCAGGCTTACTGGCTGGGCGTCAATGAATGCCCTGCTGGATTTTGACGCTGTGCTGTGCGTCGGGTGGCCTTACCCTGCGGATCGAAGCGGTGCCTGTTGAACTGCACAAAGGATGAAAAGCCGGTTCAGCCTGCGCAACCGGCTTGTCATGCTGATGGTAGCGGCCATGATTCCGCTGTTTGCCCTGTCCATGGTCAGAGCCTATCTGAATGCAGACATCGCCGTCAGCCGGGTCACTGACAACCTGAAATTTTCTGCATCACTGGTAGCGGTGGAGCAGGGAAGAGTGGTCGACTCCGCACGCCAGTTGCTGATGTCGATTGTGAATGTGCCTGGGCTGGTAAATCCTAATCACGCAGAATGCAAGCACTACCTGGGTCAGCTAAAGAGCCAGCTTGCGGTCTATACCAACCTGGGCATCATTGGTACTGACGGTTACATCCTTTGCAATGCCGTGGGCACCCCAAATGTGTTTGTAGGAGACAGGGACTTCGTTCAGGAAGCGCTGTTGCATCGCAAGTTTACGGTGGGCGGGTATGTATTAGGCCGGCAGAGCGGGAAACCTGTCATTGTCTTTTTGATGCCTGTGATCGACAGCAAAGGGCAGCTTGCAGCGCTGGCCTTTGCCTCCATGAACCTTGGTGAACTTTCCTCAGCGGTAGGCAATACCTCCTTGCCGCAGGGTAGCCAGGTGGCGGTCATGGACCGCCAGGGTACAGTGCTGACCGCCAGTCCCCCAAATCCTGCACTGATTGGAAAGAAGACACCCAGTCCGCTGCTTCAGGATGCGGTCAAAACCATGCGCACTGGTATTGGCGAAAGCGTTGATGGCGAAGGAAGCCAGCGGATTTTTGCCTTCCTGCCAGCGGATCAATCTCCCGGTGCCGCTTTGTTTGTGGCGTTCAGCGCAAACAAGGACCACGTGCTTGCACCGGTTAAAAAACAGTTGATGGTAGAACTGCTTGCGCTGATGGTGTTGGCTTTTCTTGGCGGTGCAATGGCCTGGGTGATTGGGGGGCGCGCCATTGTCAAGCCCACTACGGAAATTCTTGAGGCCATTCGGCAGCTCCGGAAGGGTCAGCTGGATACACGCATCCCGGTCCGGTCGCTGGATGGACGTTGCGAGTTTGGCAAAATCGCTGTCGGCTTCAACCGTATGGCCGAGTCTTTACAGGCGCATAGCGGGGCGCTTGAAGCTGAGCTGGCGCGCAGTCAGGCGGTTCGGGAAAAGCTGCAGGATGCGCAGCGCCTTGCGCGCTTGGGCTACTGGCAGATTCAGACTGATACGCACCTGGTCTCGTGGTCTGAAGAGGTCTATGAAGTGTTGGGTGTGGATCGCGCCTTTTTTGATGGCACCTATGATGGTTTTCTCAAGCACGTTCATCGGGGCGACCATAAGGCTTTCAACGCCGCGCGCAACGCTGCGTTTGAAGCCGGTAAGCCGTTGGATGTTGAGTTTCGAATCGTCACGTCACTGGGCAAAGTACGCTGGATTCATCAATTCGATCAGGTCCATGGCAACGGTGAACCCGCGAAGACGGCGAGCCGGTCCGGTGTTATTCAGGATATTACCGAACGCAAGCACGCCGAACTGGCAATAGCCCGCAATACCGAGCTGCTTAACCGCACCGGGGCGCTTGCCAGGGTGGGGGGCTGGGAAGTGGTCATGGACACCATGACGCCCTATTGGTCTGAAGAGTTTTACCGCATTCATGAGTTGGATCCGGGGCAGGAACTGTGTGCTGAAGACGCGATAAATTTTTATGCGCCTGATGTGCAGCCGGTATTTCGGGCCGCGCTGCAGGCAGCGAGAACAAAAGCCATACCTTGGGATATGGAACTGCCGCTGACGACTTCAAAGGGACGCCACATCTGGGTTCGGGTGCAGGGCAACGCCGTGCTGCAAGACGGCAAGGTGATAAAGCTTGTCGGTGCGCTGCAGGATATCACCGCACAACATCAGTCGCAGCAGCATTTACGTTTGCTTGAAGCCAGCATTGCCTGTCTGAACGATATGGTGATGATCACCGGGGCCGAACCGTTTGATGAGCCCGGTCCGCGCATTGTTTTTGTCAACGACGCCTTCGAGCGCCGCACTGGCTACAGCCTTGAAGAGGTGCGGGGCAAATCGCCGCGCTTTTTGCAGGGTCCGAACACCCAGCGCGCCGAGTTGCAGAAGATTAGCGTAGCACTCCGGAAGTCTCAGTCGGTCCGCTCCGAATTGATCAACTACACCAAAAGCGGGCAGGAGTTCTGGGTTGAACTCGATATTGTTCCCATTTCAGATGAGAAAGGCTGCTTTACTCATTGGGTTGCCGTAGAGCGGGACATTACGCTGCGCAAGCTTGCCGATCAGGCGCTGCTCGACAGTGAACAGCGCTATGCAGCACTGTTTGAGTTTGCGCCGGTGCCCATGTGGATATATGACCTTGCCACGACACGGTTTCTTGCGGTCAACAGCGCGGCTGTCAAAGAGTATGGCTATTCAGTCGCGGAATTCCTTTCGATGACGATTTTTGACATCCGCCCAGAGCCCGAACACGAGCACCTGCGCCAGTGGCTGGGCAATCCGGCGCGAAAAAGCGCTGTCTGGCATGATCGCCGCAAGGACAACTCCCTTTTTGCTGTGGAGACTGTTTCTCAACCCATTCAATACGCCGGCCGGGCTGCCCGCTTTGTCGTGGCGGTGGATAAAACCGCCCAGGTCAAAGCCGAAAAGGAGGTGCATGAGTACCTGTTCACTCTACAGCGTTCTGCCGACGCAGCCCAGGCCATTACCTGGCACCGGACGCTGGAAGGCACCATGCAGGAAATTGCGGAACAGGCGCGTGGCGTCATTGGAGCGCATCAGTCAATGGTCAGTCTGAACAGGAGCAGCGGCCACGCCCAGACCTTTCATGGCGTGTCGCTGTCAGAAAAGTACGCGAAATACCGGGGCCTGGATGAACCGGCCGACGGTACCGGCATTTACGCCATGGTCTGCGAAAGCAATCGTTCCATCCGGCTGACGCAGGCCGAACTTGAAACGCATCCGCGCTGGCGCGGTTTTGGCCAGCATGCCGATAACCATCCTGCAATGCGGGGCTGGCTGGCCATTCCCTTGGTAGGACGAAATGGAGAAAATATTGGTTTGCTCCAGCTATCCGACAAACATGAGGGCGATTTCACGCAACAGGACGAATATGTCGCGATTGAGCTTGCCCATCTGGCCTCAGCAGCCATAGAAAATTCCCGGCTTCTGGAAGAAGTCAGCGAGCTTAATGCCAGCCTGGAGCAAAAAGTAATAGAGCGCACCGTTGCGCTGACGCGCCAGGAAGCCTTGTTCCGTGCCCTGGCCGATCAGGCGCCGCAGGCGGTGTGGACCAAAGATCCGAACGGAGCCCTGACCTATTTCAACCGTGCGTGGTGTGCTCTGGTGGGCGGCACGCAGGAGGACTGGATCGGGAGTACCCAATGGTATGCTGCCGTTCATCCCGAAGAACTGCTCGAGGTCAAGGCGCGTTGGGATGCGGCCGTTGCAAGTCGGTCCGAATACGCGGGCATCCGGCGCTTGCGGGCCAAAGACGGCAGCTACCACACCATGGCCTACCGGGCGTCACCCGTGCTTGACGAGCAGGGTGCGGTGACCTTCTGGGTCGGTATCGATGCGGACATCACCGAGATCAAGGCCATCGAGGCGGCCCTGCGCCTGTCGAACCAGGAACTCGAAGCCTTCTCCTATTCTGTTTCCCATGATCTTCGCTCGCCGCTCAATACCATTGACGGTTTCAGCCGCTTGCTGGCCAAGCAGCTGGCCCCCCAACTGGCGGGGGATGCGGGCGAGAAGGTGAAACACTACCTGTCACGCATCCAGGCGGGCGTGGCGCAGATGGGGCAATTGATTGAGGATTTGCTGTCGCTGTCGCAGGTGACGCGCGCTCAGTTGCGCACTGAGCCGGTGGATATGTCGGTCATGGCCCACAGTCTTATGGATGGGTGGCAGGCGCACCAGCCTGAGCGCCAGGTAGCGGTATCTATTGAAAGTGGCCTGCACGTCGAAGCGGATGGCGGGCTTGTCAGGGTCGCGCTGGAAAATCTGCTGGCCAATGCCTGGAAGTTCAGCTCCCAGCAAGTACTGGCCGAAATCACTGTTGGACAGAAACTGGACGCGGCCGGCTTGCCGGTATTTTTCGTGCGCGACAACGGTGCCGGCTTTGACATGGCCTACGCCGACAAGCTTTTTGACCCGTTTCAGCGTTTGCATGCTGCATCCGAGTTTTCAGGCACGGGTATTGGACTGGCAACAGTGAGCCGCGTGATTGCACGGCATGGAGGCCGGATATGGGCTGAGTCGGCCATCGGCCATGGTGCTACCTTCTTCTTTACTTTGCCCGCGGGACGGCGAACCGCGTGAACTGCTCTACTTATAAAGCTTGCTGTGCCTTACATTTTCTTTGGCACAATTGGAAGTGATGAAACTGATTAAAATTACATTTGTGACAAATCTAAACTCTTTCTATTTCCGTGATGTTGCGTGAACCCAAATCTTTTGAAGCAGCCATCACGGCTGCCGACTTTTCAAGCGAAGACTACTGTGGAACTAGCTATGCAGCCAAGCTGCTGGGTCTGTCGGTCGCCACGATACAGTCGCTGGTTGAAAAAGGGGAGATCGACGCCTGGAAAACACTGGGTGGGCATCGCCGGATTGCCCTGAGGTCTATCAATGCCTATCTGGCCAAACACAGCCCACAACTTTCCCGCGCCGATATCCATCCCAAAAACCGTTTGCGGGTTCTTGTGGTTGAGGACGACGAGGCAACCCGGGAGCTGTACCGGTGTCAATTTGAAGAATGGGATCTGCCCGTCGATTGCACCTGGATGTCTTCAGCGCTGGAAGCCTTGATGGATATAGCCAGCATGCGTCCGGATTTGCTGGTTACGGACCTTTTCATGCCGGGAGTCGATGGCATTGAAATGCTTAAAACGATCAAACGCAACCAGCAACTGGCGCAAATGCAGATCATCGTGATCAGCGGCCTGCCGGCCGAGGCAATTGTTGCCCGTGGCGGCCTTCCGCCCCAGGTTCGACTGGTGCAAAAACCGGTTAACCATGACTGGCTGCATGGCTACATCACCGCACTTGTCATGGCCAATGCCAAGTGGCGGTGATGGCCGAATTCCTCAAACCTGCTGCAGGATCATGAGCCATGAGCCAATTCTTGAACGTTTTAAGGACAAGTCTGCCAGGTAACCTGGCAGCCCCCGAATTGCCCTGCGCCCAGCCCGCTGGCGAACTGGCGAAGCAGGCGTGGGGTGTTTTGGACCTGAGTTTCGAAGGCATCATGGTGCTTGACGAAAATGTCGGCATCCTCCATGCCAATGCACGGGCGCTTGAGTTATTGCAATGCACCCTGGCCGCCGTGTCCGGACGTGATTTCTGGGACGCCGTACCGCCAGAAATTGCTGAACAACATCAAAATGCGACGGACCAGGCGTTGATTGCCTCGACGCGGCATAGCTTTGTCGGCCATCAGAAATTCGAAAATACCTGGATCGAATACACCTTCAGACGCCAG
This sequence comes from Polaromonas sp., assembly GCA_043779865.1. Lineage (GTDB taxonomy): Bacteria > Pseudomonadota > Gammaproteobacteria > Burkholderiales > Burkholderiaceae_C > Polaromonas. The sequence continues at coordinate 4,473 of JAYWDL010000230.1, read as the reverse complement.
TCTCCGGGTTACGTTGTCAACCTCAAGGAAGCCGGCGCAACGCAAAGGCTGCAGCACCTGCTGGACGATAGCAAACGCTACAACCAGCTGATTTTTGAGGCTAACCCGAACGCGATGTGGGTTTTTGACCTTGATTCGCTGCGAATTTTTGCCGTCAACCAGGCCGCTGTCAGGTTTTACGGCATAGCGCGCAAGCTGTTCATGACGCTGGGCATGGAAGCGCTTTTTCCTGAGGGAGAGGGCGCCGAACTGCTGCGCTCACTGCGTTCCGGCAAGGAAGGCCAGGAAATCCAGCCCCAGTTGCGGCTGTGCAAGCAGCGCAAAATGAATGGGCAACAAGTACTGGTCGAGCTGGCATGGAGTCCCATTAACTGGGATGGCCACCAGGCCATTCTGGTGAGTCTTGCAGACATCAGTGAGCGTCATCTTGCAGACAGCGCCCTGCGCCGCGCCAATGCAGAGTTGCAGCATACGTTGGCCATACAGCAGGATGAGTTGAAAACCGTCAGGAACGATTCGCTTGCCTTTACGCAGGCAGTGTCCAGTGACTTGCAGGACTCGCTGCATGTGGCCCATGGGTTTGCTGCGAGGCTGGCTGAAAAGTATTCGGGTGTACTGGACGATTCCGGCCGGCATTATGTCAGCCGCATTCAGGCCAGCATTCGCCAGCTGGCCAAGCTGGTGGATGACTTGCGAACGCTGGCCCAGCTACCGCTACGCTCTGGAATTTCTGAAATGATCGACCTGGCGCCTGTATGCCACGCGCTGATTGCGGATTTACGTAAACGGGATTCCGGCCGGAACGTGACCATCGAGATGGAGGCCAGTCTGCCGTTGGTGGGTAACAAGGCTTTTCTGCTAACGGCCATGGAATGCCTGCTGGAAAATGCCTGGAAATTTACCTCCAAAAAGACCGAGGCGTGGATCAAGGTCGTCCTGCTGCCCGGCAAGACACCGGGCGAGCTGATCTTGCATGTGGCTGACAACGGCGCAGGTTTTGACGCTGTTTACGGGAGCAAGCTTTTCACAGCGTTTCAGCGCCTGCACTCGTCAGCCGACTTTCCCGGCAATGGGCTGGGGCTGGCTATCGTCAAGCGGGTTGCGCAAATACACGGGGGCAAGGTATGGGCCGAAAGTAACGAGCAGGCCGGAGCGAGTTTTTTCATGGCGCTTCCTCAGCCTGCTGCAGGCAGCGACCTGCAGGAACCGGTGAGCAACCTTTCATGACGCCTTGAGGGTACGGCCCAAAGAGCCGTGTCCGCCGCGCCGCGCTCAGATGGCACTGAATCGGTAAATTCCGTCTGGGTTAAGGCGGCGGGTGAGCCTGGACTGAAACCACAAGGCATGCAGATGGGCCACTGCTTCACCCATCGCAAAGGTAGTCTGGTGCAGGTCCAGTTTGCGCTTGAACATGATCGGCAAGATGTCGGCCGCGCTGCACGGGCGGGCAGTGCAAGCCTGCATGACCTCGGTTAGCCGGTCGCTATGGTGGTCGTGCAGCTGTCCGATGCGGATATGCAGTCCCCGAAAAGGTTTTCCGTGCGAGGGCAGTATCAGGGTCTCCGGATCCAGCGGCAAAAACTTGTCGATGGACTCGAGAAACAACGTCAGCGCGTTCGATTCGGGTTCTATGTCATAAACGCTCACGTTGGTGGAAATACGCGGCAGCACCATGTCGCCGCTGATGAGCGTGCCTGCCTCTTTGCAGTACAGTGCAACGTGTTCAGGCGCGTGATCATAGCCGCTGATGCAGCGCCAGCCCCTGCCACCAATGCGGATTCCATCCCGTCCATCAGACGGCAATAGCTCGCCGGTACGTCGGGCACCATGCTCGGGTAATAGCCGGTCCGGCCCCTGATTGTTTCAAGCGATTCGTGATCGGGCAGCCCGTGAGCACCAAAGAACCGTGCTGCGCTGTCGCCGCCAAAACCCGTGCTGCTTTGCGATCCCAGACGTGCGGAGTGGTAATCGGTAGCGCTGATCCACAAACGACACACGTGTTTGTCGGTGGTCCAGCGCTGGCAAAGCCAGTAAGCCAGGCCGATATGGTCAGGATGCATGTGCGTCACGATGACGCGCAGAATCGGCAGGCCTTCCAGCTGGGTGGCAAAGATGGCTTCCCATTGCGCTTTCGACTCTTCCTTGCTGATGCAGCAGTCCACCACGCTCCAGCCCTGGATTTTGGCGCCCGGCTGGTCCGGGTCATCGATCTCATCGCGCAGCAGCCACAGGTTGATATGGTCCAGGGCAAACGGCAGCGCCATACGTATCTATTTGATGCCAGGAGCTACTTCATGGATGGTTCCGGCTGGGGGAAGGGTATCGCCAAAGGGATAGTCGAGTTGCTGTTCAAGAAGATTCATGTGCTGCCCTATTCGCGTTATATTTGACGTTTACGTAAACGTCAGATGCCATTTATTGTAGATACCGTGCCCGCTTTGCGCTGTCGCTGCTGTTTGCATTTTTCTTTCCATCATGGCCACTACCTACACCATCAGCGGTCTCGCCAAAGAGTTTGACCTGACCACCCGCGCGATGCGCTTTTACGAAGACATGGGTCTGCTGCAGCCCCAGCGCGAAGGGCCGGGCGGACGCAATCGGGTGTACTCGGCGCGCGACCGTACGCGGCTCAAACTCACGCTGCGCGCCAAGCGCCTGGGGCTTTCTCTGATGGAGGCCAGGGAAATCATCGACTCCTACGACAGCCCGCGCGACACGGTTCCACAATTGAAGAAATTTCTGGTTATCCTGGCTGATCACCGCAAAAAGCTTGAAGCGCAGTTGGTGGATTTGCACGCCAATCTGGATGAGCTTTGCACCCATGAAAAGGAAGCAAGGGCGCTACTCGCCAAGGCTGAAAAATCAAAATAAGCCATAATTGACGTTTACGTAAACGTCAATCAAATGGACGCTTTGAAACCATTTTCACAGGGCCTTCCCATGAATGCACCTAGCGCCCCGTCAGAGTTGTTCGCGCGCATTGAAGCGAGTTTTTTACGTCAGGGCCTGATGCAGCATTTGGGCGCGCGGCTGGTGCGTGTCGAGCCGGGCCTGTGCGAGGTGGCGCTGCCTTATTCGGAGCGTGTCAACCAGCAGCAGGGCGGCTTTCATGGTGGCGCCATGGGCGCGCTGGCCGACATTGCCGGCGGCTATGCGGCCCTGACCCAGGTTGGCGCTGATACCGAAGTCACCACTGTCGAGTACAAGATCAATTTCCTGGCCGGCTTCAAGGGTGGCGAGCTGCGTGCCGTGGGCCGTGTCACGCGGGCCGGCAAGCGCATCATTGTGACCACGGCTGAAGTCATGCACCTTGATGCCAACGGCAAGGAAAGCGCCTGCGCGCTGATGCAGCAAACCATGGCTTGCGTGCCCAAAACCTACTAAGCAGCGGCCAGGCATTTATCAGGCGCGCGAGCGGCAATTCACCAGTACGCGCCTTACCAGATTTTAAAGAAAGACTCGATCATGACCAGCATGCCAGGACTCAATTTCCAGCTTGGTGAAGACATCGATGCCCTGCGTGACGCGGTGCGTGAATTTGCACAAGCCGAGATCGCGCCGCGCGCTGCCGAGATTGACAGGAGCGACCAGTTTCCGATGGATCTATGGGAAAAGATGGGCTCGCTGGGCGTGCTGGGCATCACCGTGGGCGAAGAATACGGCGGCGCCGGAATGGGCTATCTGGCGCACATGATCGCGATGGAAGAAATCAGCCGCGCCAGCGCCTCCGTCGGCCTGTCGTATGGCGCGCACAGCAATTTGTGCGTTAACCAGATCAAGCGCAACGGATGCGAAGCGCAGCGCCAGAAGTACCTGCCCAGGCTGATTTCCGGCGAGCATGTCGGCGCGCTCGCCATGAGCGAGCCGGGCGCGGGCAGTGACGTGATTTCAATGAAGCTCAAGGCTGAAGACAAGGGCGGCTTTTACCTGCTCAACGGCAGCAAGATGTGGATCACCAACGGCCCCGACGCCGACACGCTGGTGGTCTATGCCAAGACTGAGCCCGAACTGGGCGCGCGCGGCGTAACCGCTTTCCTGATTGAAAAGGGCATGAAAGGCTTTTCCGTCGCGCAAAAGCTCGACAAGCTGGGAATGCGCGGCAGCCACACCGGCGAACTGGTGTTCAACAATGTCGAAGTACCGGCACAAAATATTCTGGGCGGCCTCAATAGCGGCGCCAAGGTGCTGATGAGCGGCCTGGACTACGAACGCGCCGTATTAACCGGCGGGCCGCTCGGCATCATGCAGTCGGTGATGGACAGCGTACTGCCCTACATCCATGACCGCAAGCAGTTTGGCCAGAGCATTGGCGAGTTCCAGCTGATCCAGGGCAAGGTCGCCGACATGTACACCGTGCTGCAGGCCGGGCGCTCGTTTGCCTACACCGTCGCCAAAAATCTCGACATGCTGGGTACCGACCACGTACGCCAGGTACGCAAGGACTGCGCTTCGGTCATTCTCTGGTGCGCCGAA
>JAYWDL010000229.1:0-5002 GCA_043779865.1 Polaromonas sp. | reverse complement strand
ACCAGCGCGGCAAGAAAAAAGACAGAAAGCTGGCCGGTAATGCCTTGGCATCAATCGCCGGTTTTAAACAGCGCAGCGACCTTTTTCTTGGGCTTGATGTTGGATGACACACCGCTGCGTGCAGGATTGGCCTTGGCAGCAGCCTCCCAGGAGGGCTGGGCTTGTGCCGAAGCGCTGGGCTCATAGGGCCGGTCAAAAAACGGATCACGCGATGCAACCGGCTGGCGATGCGGCGTGTACTCGCGGCGTTCCCGGCGTTCAGTTCGCTCGCGAGGTTGCGATGACTCAGGGACGCCGCCATCCGCGCCTTCGCGGTACATGCGCCGGCCGTCATTGATGCGGCCCTGCTCGCTGATGCGCGGCGTATCTTCCTCAAACTCCATCGGCTCCAGTTCGATCTTGGTCTTGATGAGTTTTTCAATGTCGGCGACCAGGCGCTGGTCGCTACTGGCGACAAAGCTCACGGCCAGACCTGATGCGCCGGCGCGACCGGTGCGGCCAATGCGGTGAACATAGTCTTCGGCATTGAAGGGCACGTCAAAGTTGAACACCGCCGGCACATCCTTGATGTCCAGCCCGCGCGCTGCCACATCGGTACACACCAGCAGGTCCACTTCGCCTTTTTTGAAGGCATCGAGCGCTTTGAGGCGTTCATCCTGGCTCTTGTCGCCATGCAGCGCGGTGGTTTTGAGGCCTTCACGCTCCAGCGAGCGGGCCAGGCGCGCGCAGCCAAGCTTGCTGTTGACGAAAACAAAAGCCTGCTTCATGCCGCGCTGCTTCAGGATCTGGTGCAGCGCGCGGCGCTTGTCGTCGGCGCCGACGCTGTAGAAATGCTGCTCAACCGTGGAGGCCGTGGCATTTGAACGCGCAACTTCAATCGTCACCGGATCCTGCAGGTAGCTCGACGCCAGCCGCTTGATTTCGGGGGAAAACGTCGCTGAAAACAAAAGCGTGATGCGCTGCTTGGGCAGGTAGCTCAAAATGCGCTGCAGGTCAGGCAGAAAGCCGATGTCAAGCATGCGGTCGGCTTCGTCGAGCACCACATATTCAACCTGGTTCAGCACGGCATTCTTGGCTTCAATGTGGTCAAGCAAGCGCCCCGGCGTGGCCACCAGCACTTCAACACCTTTTTTGAGTTCCAGTGTTTGCGGCTTCATGTCCATGCCGCCAAAGACCACCGCACTGTTCAGGTTGGTGTACTTGGCGTAGAGCTTGACCTGCTCGGCAACCTGGACAGCCAGTTCGCGGGTAGGCAGCAGCACCAATGCACGCACCGGGTGGCGCGCCGGCGAGGTCGATGCGTTTTCATGCTTCATCATGCGCTGCAGCAAGGGAAGCGCAAAAGCGGCGGTTTTGCCGGTACCGGTTTGCGCCGCACCCATGACGTCTTTGCCCTGCAGAACGACCGGAATGGCCTGCTCCTGGATGGGGGTCATGGTTTCGTAGCCCATCTCGGCTACGGCGCGGGCCAGCGGTTCGGCCAGCGAAAGATTGGAAAAAGAGGAGGTCATTTAGCCCACTATTGTCGCACTTTGGAGCAAATACCTGATTTTTCGGTTCATTGCAGCGACTGTTGCCCCATCAGCCTGGCTTGGCGAAGCACTGACCCTCACCAGATTGCTATTATTTTTATAGCTGCTTGCGCCCGTCCTTCTTGCGCCAGAGAACGATTTACTATAAATTCCGGGCACTGAAGGTGTCACAGGCCTTGATGGTGCCGTTTTTAAGCCCGGCATCAAACCAGCGCTGGCGCTGGGCGCTGGTGCCGTGGGTAAAACTCTCGGGAACCACCGTAGCACCGCTGGAGCGCTGCAAGGCATCGTCACCAATTTTGGCGGCAGCATTCATGGCTTCTTCGACATCGCCCTGCTCCAGGATCTGGCGGGCGCTTTGGGCATGATTGGCCCAAACACCGGCAAAGCAGTCGGCCTGCAGTTCCAGCCGAACGCTCAAGCCGTTGTATTCAACCTTGCTGACCCGGCCGCGCATCTGGTCCATCTTGCCGCTGATGCCCAGCAGGTTTTGCACATGGTGGCCGACTTCATGGGCAATCACATAGGCCTGCGCAAAGTCGCCCGGCGCACCCAGCCTGTTTTTCAGGATTTCGTAAAACCCAAGGTCGATGTACACCTTCTGGTCACCCGGGCAGTAAAAAGGCCCCATGGCGGCCTGGCCCCGGCCGCAGGCGGTTTGCGTGGCGCCACGGAACAGCACCAGCCGGGGTTCCTGGTAGGTGCCGCCGCTTTTGGCGAAAATTTCTTTCCAGACGTCCTCGGTATCGGCCAGTATGGTGGACACAAAAGCAGCCATGCGGTCATTGGCCGGCGGCGGCTGCGCGGGCGTTTGCTGCTGTACCTGAGCCGGCGGCGAGCCGCCGCCGCTCAACATGCTCAGAAGGGTGAGCGGGTTGATGCCAAAGATCCAGCCGCCCAGCAGGGCCACCACGATGGTGCCAATGCCAATGCTGCGCCCACCCAGCAGACCGCTGCCACCGCCAGAACCGCCGCCATCGTCACTGCGCCGGTCTTCGACGTTGTCGGATTCGCGATTGCCTTCCCATTTCATGATGTCTCCGAATGCAAGTAAGTCATGCGCCGACTCTACTTGAGAGCGGCCAGCGCAGTGAAATCAAATGAAGCCAGACACCAGCTTGCGGGCATTCCTGCGCCATGGTCAAGGCTTATTCAAAACGTACCGTCAGCCCTTGCAGTTCACCGGCGACCGGCGCCACTGAATCAATTTCGGTATGCCACGTTTGCCCGGCCTCTACGGGATAAGCGTCGGTCAATGTGCCCGTGGTGATCAGATCGCCCCTTTTTAACAAAGGCGCTTCAGGGGTAGCACGCAGTTGCTGCACAAAATGGAGCATCGCCTGAACCGGCCCATCAAGCACATTGGCCCCCGTGCCTTCATCTTTCAGCACGCCATCGCCATACAGCCTCAGCTTCAAGCCGGCAAGCGCCTGCACGAGATCCCCGGCCGGCAGGCCGACTGGCAGCTTGACGCCATGACCTAGCAGCAACAGGCCATGCAGACCGGCATCGGCAACGGCTTGCGCGGCCGTAAATTTCCAGCCCGGAAAATGGGTATGCACAATTTCAAAGCCGTGCGCCACCCAGTCGAAAGACGCTACCAACTGGTCTATTGTGCAATCGGGCGGCGGTGCCTCGCGCAGGCAAAACACGATCTCGGGCTCGATACGCGGCTCGCACAGACCCTGCAGCGACAGCACACCCGAGTTGGGTGCGGCTGCGTCAATCTGCCTCAAGCTGCCTTGCCAGACCGTGCCCCAGATGGGCGCATACACCGCATAACGCGGCCAGATGTTGCGGTTGGTAAACCCGACCTTGTAGCCTGCAGGTATTTCCCCTGCCGCAATGCGTTTTGCACGCACAGCCAGCGCTGCCCGATAAGCCATCGGCAAATCAACAGGTGTGGTGGAGGACCAGGTCAGCGCCTGGGAATTCAAACGTGCGTGGTCAAGATCGGCCACCAAGTCAGAAAGGATTATTGAAGACTTCATGGGCTTATGGTAACCAAAACGGTGACTGATGGGTCACTGCAAAATCCTTGCTAACCAGCCCTGTCCAAAGCTCAACTCAATCAGCGGCCATCAAGTTTTGGGATCAGCGTCAAGTTGAACTCACAAGTATTACTGGCGGTTGGCAAACGCGGCCTGTATAAGGCTCCGGACCTTGCGTGCCGCAGGGCTGGCAGGGCTCTGCTCTGCAACCCGGGTAACAGCCTGCGTTTCAGGTTCGCTGCCAATGACCGAATAAGGGCTTAGTTCTGCATTGACCTGTTCAATGCAGCGGCTGCGTGCCGGGCCCGAGTAATTTTCCGAGCAATCGGCAGTCGCCATTTGCACAGAGTTGTTCTGGGCATCGCGAATTTGCGCTTTTTCAACCTGACTGTCCACCACCAGCACCATGGCGACCAGCTGGCACAGGAAAACCAGGCCAGCAGCCACGGCCAGCAGGGGCACTTTGTCAACTTTTTGCAAATAATCGGGAAACATCGCTCAACTCCTCTTTTTAGTGCTGTACCGATGCTAATGGCGGCATTTTTGCAATCCCTTCGGTATTTCGCCCTTGAATTTGTAGGATAAAAACGCTTGCGGAGTTGATCGGTCTGGCCATCGGCCAATTACCATCACGGCCATGACCTCTGACCGCCTCATGCCCGCTTCTGCCCAATTGCTGGACGGTTACCAAACGGCAGCCCGCCTGCCCTATCTGCTGCTCGTCAGGGAACTTGCGCGGCTGCTTGAAGACCCATCGGTTCAGGTTCCGCCACGCCTGGTGCAGCCCCTGCCGGGCGGAGGCAGCCTGTTTGTCATGCCCGCGCTTGACAGCCAGACCGCCATCACCAAACTGATTACCTTTACGCCAGCGAATGCAGGCAGCGGCAGGGCGACGATTCAGGGTGATGTTGTGGTGTTTGATGTGGCTAGCGGTGAGCGCAGGCTGGTGCTGGATGGACCGACGCTAACGGCGCGCCGCACGGCAGCCGTTTCCGTGCTGGCTGCACAGCGGCTGGCGCCCTGCACGCAAGGGCCGCTGCTGATCGTCGGTGCCGGCGTGCAAGGGCAATCCCATCTGGAAGCGTTTGCCCAGGTTTTGCAGGTCAGGGAGTTTGTCATTGCCTCGCGCAGTGCTGGCAGCGCTGAGCGGCTCGCACAGCATGCGCAATCGCTGGGCCTGCAGGCGCGCGTGGTGCTGGATGCCAACGCAGCGCTGGCCGACTGCCCGATGGCAGTGACCTGCACGCCGGCGCACGGCATCGTGCTGGATGCCTTGCCGCGCAGAAACACTTTTTTGGCCGCTGTCGGAGCGTTTACGCCGCAGATGGTCGAGCTAGGCCCTGTGTTGTGCCGCCACTTTGCCGCGCAGGGCACGGTGGTGGTGGACACGGTGGATGCCCGCCACGAGGCTGGCGATTTGCTTCAGGCTGGGCTTGATGTAGCCCGGTTTGCCAGCCTGGCCGACGTGATACGTACCAG
>JAYWDL010000228.1:0-5010 GCA_043779865.1 Polaromonas sp. | reverse complement strand
ATTTGGGGCTTGAGCTCTTCAAAAGCGGGCAGTTGCGCGGTGCGAATATCGTCTACGCGAATGATGTGAAAGCCGAATTGGGTTTTAACGGGTACATCGGTCATCTGGCCTTTGTTCAACTTGAGCATGGCCTCAGTAAATTCAGCCACGTAACTGCCAGGGTTGGCCCAGTCCAGGTCACCGCCGTTGGCACCGGAGCCTGGGTCTTTGGACTGCTTTTTGGCGATGTCTTCAAACTTGCCGCCTTTTTTCAGGCTGGCAATGATGGCCTTGGCGTCGGCTTCTTTTTCAACCAGGATGTGGCGGGCCTTGTATTCCTTGCCGCTATTGGCTGCCGCAAATTTGTCGTATTCAGCCTTGAGGTCGGCGTCGGTAACCGGATTTTTCTTCTGGTAGTTGGCAAACAACTCGCGGATCATCAGGGTCTGACGGGCCAGTTCCATCTGGGCCTTGAATTCTTCACTGGTGGACACGCCTTGTTTTTCGGCCTCCTGCATGAACACTTCGCGGGCAATGACTTCTTCGCGCAGCTGGCCTTCCATTTCAGGCGTTACCGGGCGGCCGGATTTGGTTACTTGCTGGGCCAGGGCGTCAAGGCGGGTTTTCGGCACAGCTTTGCCATTGACGATGGCAAGGTTCTGGGCAATGGCGCCTTGCGCGCTCAAGGCCAGCAGGCTTGCCATGGCAGTGGCCAGTAAAAATTGTTTCTTCATGATTAAGTGGTCATCCTTGGGTAGTGAGTATTGGGAGTTTGACTGTTGCCAGCCAGAGGTCAGGCCTTCTTGCGAAAGATCAAGGCGGTCAGGTTGATTTGACGATCTCAATGGCCAGGGCATGCAGGCCCTGATCAATGAAATGTTGCATTGCATCATACACAAGCCGATGACACGCCACGCGGTTCTGGCCTTCAAACACCGGGCTGGCAATGCGGACGCGAAAGTGCGAACCAAAGCCCTGCGCATTGGCGCCGGCATGGCCAGCATGCGCAGCGCTTTCGTCCAGTACTTCCAGCAAGGTCGGTTGCAGACGCGCCCTGAGCTGCTGTTCAATTTCCGGCACACGTACAGGAAAGGCTTGACTGATGGCGTTAGCGTTGTTCATGGCGTTGTGTCCGACTTGATGTGCTTGTTGAGGTAAATCGCCTGCACCATGACAAACACCAGCATCAGGCCCAAGCCACCGAAGAGTTTGAAATTAACCCAGGTGCTGGTCGGGAAGTTGAAAGCGACCCACAGGTTAAGAAAACCCATGACAGCGAAAAAAACGACCCAGCTGAAATTAACCAGGCGCCAGATGGAGTCAGGCAGGGCCATTTGCGCGCCCATGAGCGACTTGATGCCGTTTTTCTTGAAGATCAGCTGACCCAGCAGCAAAGAGCCGCCCATGACCCAATACAGCACCGTCGGCTTCCATTTGATGAAGCTTTCGCTGTGAAAGTAAATGGTGGCACTGCCCAGCGCAGTGACCAGCCCAAGGCTGATCCAGAGCATGGCATCAACCTTGCGCCCACGCGCCTTGAGCCACAGAATCTGCGCCAGCGTGGCGACAATCACGACCACCGTGGCCAGTAGCACCGGCGCTTCAGCCGGGCCGACCACGCCGCCCGACACCATGAAACCCAGCCAGTCGGTGGCAGCGCCGGCGGCCCAGTCCTTGTGGCCTTCGGCGTACTTGAACATGCCGAAGAAAAGTGCAATCGGCAAAAAATCGAACAAAATTTTCATGGGGTGATTATCACGGAGCTACACGCCGCAAGCGAACGTAGGGTCAACAACAAGCGCAGGGGTTGCCCAAACAGAGTTCAACCGCCTCGGAGCGCAGCGCAGTACGCGAAGCGAAAAGTGTGGGGGCCAGCGGCCACAGCGCCGGGCCGCCCCCAAGCAAGGCCAGCCCCCTCGGGGGGGCAGCGCAGTACGCGAAGCGACAAGCGTGGGGGCCAAATCCCTAGCGGGGCTTGAAATCCAGCGAAGCGGAGTTCATGCAGTAGCGCTGGCCCGTAGGCGCAGGCCCGTCAGGAAACACATGGCCCAGATGCGCGCCGCAGTTGGCACAAACAGTCTCGGTGCGGGCCATGCCCAGCGAGCGATCTACATGCTCTTCAATCGCGCCTTCCTTTACTTCTGCGGAAAAGCTCGGCCAGCCGCAACCGGCATCAAATTTGGTTGACGAGTCGAAAAGCTCTGCATCGCAGCACATGCAGCGGTAAGTGCCTTCGGCGTAGTTGTCTTCGTATTTTCCGGTAAACGAACGCTCGGTGGCTGCGTGACGGGTGACCTGGAAGGCAACGGGTTCAGCGCCTTTTTCAGCCAGCACGGCTTTCCACTCGGCATCTGTTTTCTGGATTTTGGCGCTCATGATTTAAGGTCCTGTGTAGTGGGGCAGAGATGATTACGAACTGCAACTAATTTCAATCGAAGTCGCCCAGTCCGGCGGAAATTCCGCATAGCTTTCTTGACCTGGATGCTCATCAAATGGGGCTTGCAGCAAAGTCAGCAAAGTATTGACACCGGAAAAATCTTTAAGTTTCGCCGCGCGTATCGCTTCTTCGCCCAGATGGTTGCGCAGCACGAACTTCGGATTGTTTTTAAGCATCAAATCAGCCCTTTGCGCAATATCTGCGGGCGCAATGCGCTCTGAATACTGTAGCGCCCAGGCATTGAAGGATTCGCGGTCGAAAAACAGATCCCGCACCGGCTCATGGCCGCTTTGTGCCGTAAAGCGGCATAGGCGACGCCAGAAAATTGGGTAGTCCACCTTGTTGTTGGCCAGCAGCCTGAATGTGTGTTCTATCAATACTTTGTCTTCCGGCTGCACGTCGGCCAGACCCAGTTTGGCGCGCATTCTGGCTTCGAGGGCCGCTGGGAAGACTGTCTTGTAGGACTCAAGTGCGGCCAGCGCCTCGTCCTGTTCCTCAATCAGCGGCAGCAAGGCCTGGCCGAGGCAAAACAGGTTCCAGTAAGCGATGTTCGGCTGCTTGTTGTAGGCATAGCGGCCCTGGCCGTCTGAATGGTTGCAGATGTGGCCGGGGTCAAACGCATCAAGGAACTGGAACGGGCCGTAGTCAATCGTCAGGCCCAGAATGCTCATGTTGTCGGTATTCATCACGCCATGGCAAAAGCCCACGGCCTGCCAGGCGGCCACCATATGCGCTGTTCGCTCACTTACCGCTTGCAGCAAGGCCGCATAGGGCTGATTCGCTTCCCGGCAAGCGGGATAAAACCTGTCAATGACATAGTCGGCCAGAATTTTGAGCTGGACATGCTGATCGGTGTAGCTGAAGTGCTCAAAATGGCCAAAGCGGATGAAACTGGGTGCCGTACGTGTCACGACAGCAGCGGTTTCGATTTCTTCGCGCCGCACCAAAGCATCGGAACCCGTCACGCACAGCGCGCGGGTGGTGGGAATGCCCAGGCCATGCATGGCTTCAGAACACAAAAATTCACGAATCGAGCTGCGCAGCACGGCCCGGCCATCACCCATGCGGGAGTAGGGCGTGCTGCCGGCACCCTTGATCTGAATTTCCTGCGCGCCCTGCGGGGTTTCCAGTTCCCCAAGCAAGATCGCCCGGCCATCGCCCAACTGCCCGGCCCACACGCCAAACTGGTGACCGCTGTAAACACTGGCGAGCGGCTTTGAGCCTGCCAGCTGCTGGTTGCCGGTTAATACAGCCAGCGCATCGGCCGATTCCAGCCAGCTTTCTTCGAGGCCCAGTTCACGCGCCAGGGCGCGGTTGCGCCCTACCCAATAGGGCGAAAGCAGAGGCGTGGGTTGAAGCTCGGTGTAGAAATACGGTCCCAGCCGGGCAAAAGTATTCACCCATTTCAGGCTGGATTCGGCAGGGTTCAACTCGATAGATGCGGTGTCGGCAGCAGGGATCATGGCCTGATTGTGCTATGGCGCCAGCAGCCCTGCGCTGCAAGGGGTAAGCTGTTTTGCCGCCCATCGTGCGGTGTCGCCGAGGCGGCGCGGCTACGGATTTTCCCGGGGTGGAGCGCGGTGCGTGCGTTGTACTATCCACACACAGGCTATTCAAATTTCAAAGCACGCCCGGTTGGGCAGAAAAGGACGCAGACGATGTTAGGTTTGATGCAAAGCCAGCCGCTACTGATCTCATCACTGATTGAATTTGCCGCGCGTCATCACGGCGATGCCGAAATCGTGTCGCGCCGCGTGGAGGGCGACATACATCGCTACACCTACAAGGAGGCTGCGTACCGGTCGCGCCAGGTCGCCAATGCACTGGATACGTTGAAGCTGAACTTCAGCGACCGCGTCGCCACGCTGGCGTGGAACGGCTACCGGCACCTGGAGCTGTACTACGGCGTCAGCGGCTCGGGCCGGGTGCTGCACACCATCAATCCGCGCCTGCACCCCGACCAGATTGCCTGGATAGCCAACCACGCCGAAGACCAGGTGCTGTGTTTTGATCTGAGCTTTCTGCCTCTCGTACAGGCCGTGTACAGCAAGTGCAGCACCATCAAGCACTACATTGCGCTGTGCGATGCGGACAAACTTCCGGTTGATTCCGGCATTCCCAATCTTTTGAGTTACGAAAGCTGGATCAGCCCGCAATCGGGCGACTACGACTGGCCCAGTTTTGATGAAAACACTGCCTCCAGCATGTGCTACACCAGCGGCACCACGGGAAACCCCAAGGCGGCACTGTACAGCCACCGCTCCAGCACGCTGCATGCGTATGCAGCGGCATTGCCCGATGTGATGGGCATTTCGGCGCGTGATGCTATTTTGCCGGTGGTGCCCATGTTTCACGTCAATGCATGGGGCATTCCCTATTCGGCGGCGTTGACCGGCGCCAAATTGGTGTTCCCCGGTCCGGCGCTCGACGGCAGATCCATTTATGAGCTGATCGAGGCCGAAAAAGTGACCTACGCGGCCGGCGTGCCTACGGTGTGGCAGATGCTGCTGACCCACATGAAGCCGGCGGGGCTGAAGTTTTCAACGATGCGCCGCACGGTCATCGGCGGCTCGGCTTGCCCGCCGGCCATGATT
>JAYWDL010000227.1:0-5011 GCA_043779865.1 Polaromonas sp. | reverse complement strand
CGGCCATGCCGGTCGGCCCGTACTGGCTCTGCATCTGACGGATGGCGGCCAGCTTGTCTTCGGGCAGCAGGTTGCCGCGCGCATCAATGATGCCGGCGCGGGCGGCGACGGCCCTGGCGGTAACCGCGTTGTCACCCGTCAGCATGACGGGGGTGACGCCCAGCGCCTTGAGTTGCGCGATGGCCTGTTTCGACGAAGCCCTGAGGGTGTCGGCCACGGCAAAAATGCCCAGCACGCCCTGCTTGCCCGCCAGCAGGGTGAGGGTGCGGCCCTGTGACTCATGCGCGGCCAGCGCCGCCTCCAGCTCGGCGGAGCATTGCCCGCGCTCTTCCATCAGCCGGTGGTTGCCAAGCACGTAAAGCCTCCCGTTCACCGTGCCCTGCACGCCGCGCCCGGCCAGCGCAGCAAAGGCTTCAACGGCAAGGACTTCTCCGCCCAGCCCGCTGGCGATGGCTCTGGACACCGGATGGTCGGAGCGCGCGGCCAGGCTGGCGGCGACCTGGCGAACTGACGCTGCGTCCGCCTGGTTCCAGACTTGCGAGTCGACCAGCGTGGGCCGGCCTTGGGTGAGGGTGCCGGTCTTGTCGAGCGCCACGGCCTTGAGCAGGCGGGCGTCTTCCAGGTAGCTTCCGCCCTTGATCAGGATGCCGCGCCGCGCCGCCCTTGCCAGGCCGCTGACCACCGTCACCGGCGTGGAAACCACCAGCGCGCACGGACAGGCAATCACCAGCAGCACCAGCGCCTTGTACAGCGCCTGCAGCCAGGTCCAGTCGAGCAGCAGCGGGGTGAGCAGCGCAACGGCCAGCGCCATGATGAACACGGTCGGCGTGTAGATGGCGGCGAAGCGGTCGATAAAGGTTTGCGTCGGCGCGCGCGTGCCCTGTGCCTGCTCGACGGCGTGGATGATGCGCGCCAGCGTGCTGTCGCTGGCGGCGGCCGTCACCCGCAGTTCGAGCTCGCCGGTTTGGTTGATGGTGCCGCCGAAGACCGGGTCGCCGAAGCCCTTGTCGACGGGGATGCTTTCGCCGGTGACCGGTGCCTGATTCACCGCGCTGGCGCCCGCCGTGACGGTGCCGTCCAGCGGAATGCGGCCACCGGGTCTGACGCGCACCGTCGCGCCCAGCGGCACGTCGCCCAGCGGCACGGTTTTATAGCCTGCGTCCGATTGGCGAACCTCGGCTTCCTCAGGCGCCAGCGCCATCAGGCCCTTGATGGCATTGCGCGCGCGGTCAACGGCGAGCGCTTCGATCAACTCGGCGATGGAATACAGCGCCATCACCATGGCGGCTTCGGGCCACTGGCCGATCAGGAAGGCGCCCGTGACGGCCACGGCCATAAGCGCATTGATGTTCAGCCGGCCCTTGAACAGCGCCGTGAAGCCTTTTTTGTAAACGTCCAGGCCCGCCAGGTAAATAGCGGCCAGGGCGACTGCCATTCCTGCTACCGTCCAAGGCAGGCCGTCGGGTGCGAAGAAACTGATTGCCTCGGCCACGCCGGCCAGCGCCAGCGCAGCAAGCAGCCGGGGCAGGCCGCCGGGCACGGCGCCATGGCCATGGTCGTGGTCGTGGTCGTGCTTTGCATGCGCCGGGTGATCTGACGCAGCGGCAGTGAAGGGCTGCATCTTGTAGCCTGCCTTGCCAATTGCCGCCACGGCCGCTGCAAGCGCATCGCCCGGCGCGTCAATCGTGAGGGTGCGCGCCACCAGCTGGAATTTGAGCGAGCGGATTCCCGGCACCGCCGCCAGCGCGCGGCGGATGTCGGACTCTTCCATGGCGCAGTCCATCGCCGGAATGCGAAAACGCGTTGCGCCTGCTGGCGCGGGCGCAGCCGAAGCGGGAGAAATGGCGCAAGTGTCAGAGGGTTTATTGCAGCAATCGCTCATGTTTTTATTTCCTGTGAGACCATTAAAAACCCTAAACCCACTTCAAGGTCAAGCGATGCCTGCTGCAAAGCCCCTGCGTCTGATCGGGAAAGCCGCCGCCTTGAGTGGCGTCAACGCCGCCAATATCCGTTTTTACGAAAAAGAAGGCTTGCTGGCGCCCGGCGAGCGCTCAGCCAACAGCTACCGCGGCTACACCGACGGCGACATTCACCAGCTCAGGTTCATACGCCTGTGCCGGGCCATGGACATGTCGCTGGATGAAGTCAGAGCCTTGTTGAACCTGGACCTGGCGCAAAAAGCCGACTGCGCCGCCGCCAATGCGGCGCTCGAATCCCACATCGCGCATGTGGGCGAGCGGCTGGCTGAATTGCGCGCCTTGCAGGCGGACCTGCTGGACCTTCGCTCCCGCTGCGATGGAACCGGGCCACAGTGCCGGATCATTGAGGCGCTGCATGACCGGGCCGCACAGTTGCCGAGCGAAGCGCCCAGGGCGCGGGGACACGTCAGGCGAAACCGGGCGGTTTTAAAGCAGCCGTGAAGCTATCGTGGAGAACCGTCAAGCGGAATAAATCAACAACCGCTCTGCTTTTAATAGCAAATTGCACTTGTATCAGCGGGGCTGTACACATGTTTTACTACTAAAACAGCAAGGATCCAACCAGCCAGGTATTGGCCACGCTAATGACCGCAAACAAACCCCAGGCAGCGAGCTGGACCACCGGGCCGTTGGCGAACGAGCCCATCAGCGCGCGGCTGCTGGTAAAGCGAATCAGCGGCCACATGGCAAAGGGCAGCTGAAAGCTCAGCACCACCTGGCTGAGCACCAGCATCTTGCCAATCCCGCCATCGCCAAACCACCAGACGCCGATGAAGGCCGGAACCAATGCGAGCGATCGCGTGATGAGGCGGCGTTGCCAGCAGGGAATTTTCAGGTCCAGAAAACCTTCCATGATGATTTGCCCGGCGATGGTTCCGGTGAACGTGGAGCTTTGGCCTGACGCTAGCAGCGCGATGGCGAACAAGCTGGCCGCCAGCGCACTGCCAACGATGGGCTCCAGCAGGCGGTGCGCATCCGCAATGTCGGCGACTTCGCGGTAGCCGTTGCCGTGAAAGGCGCTGGCGGCCAGGATCATGATGGCGGCGTTGACCAGCAGCGCAAGCGACAGCGACACCAGCGCGTCAAGCGTGGCAAAGCGCACCGCCTCGTGCCGGCCTGCGTGAGTAGGTGCGACTTGCCGCGTCTGCACGATGGACGAATGCAGGTACAGGTTGTGCGGCATGACCGTGGCACCCACGATTCCGATGGCAAGGTAGAGCGCGCCAGGCTGCTGCAGCCGCTCCAGGCTGGGCACAAAGCCCATCGCGACGCCAAACCAGTTGGGCTGCGACATGGCGATTTCCACCACAAAGCAGCCAGCGATGGTAGCGACCAACCCCAGCACAATGGCTTCGACGCGCCGAAAACCCGCACCCTGCAGGCCTAGCACCAGCAAGGTGTCAAATGCAGTAATCGCAATGCCCACGGGTATCGACACGCCAAACAGCAAATGCAGCGCCAGCGCACTGCCCAACACTTCAGCCAGGTCGCAAGCCACGATGGCCAGTTCGGCGCCCAGCCACAAAAACCGGTTGACAAGCGGCGGGTAATGCTCACGGCAGGCACGTGCCAGGTCTTTTTGCGCAACGATCCCGAGGCGCACGCACAGCGTTTGCAGCAGCATGGCCGCCAGGCTGGCGAGCAGCACGACAAAGAGCAGGCCATAGCCAAAGCGGGAACCCGCTTCAATGTCGGTCGCCCAATTGCCGGGGTCCATGTAGCCCACCGACACCAGCAGCCCAGGGCCGGCAAAACGCAGCAGCTTTTTGTGAAACGGCAGGCCCGGCTCGACCGCTACGCTGCCCTTGACCTCGGACGGACAAAAAGGCGCCGTGGCTGTTCGTGGCAGGGTAAACATGAAGTCAAGTATAGGGGCGCGGGACACGATTCAAGATCGGGAGATGCTATGGTTGTAATAGCTATTTAGGCAGGCAGGACGGGCGCCATGCCAATACTTTCGTGCAGTTCCAGAACACTTGAATTGTTCGGGCCAAGTCACGTTGACAGGTCAGGGGAATACGGTAACTTCGCACGGCCTGCCCCATAAAAAGCAGGGGGCGAATGTCGCTGTTCGCTGCGCAGTTGTTGAATTTTTCGATGGACGTCGATCCGACGTCCGCAACAAATGCTTCAATGGCAGCAATATTCAATATTCAATATTCAATATTCTTGCGGCACGCTGTTGCTGACCTTGATCACGGTGGAGCAACATGCTCTTTGGCAGCCCGGCAGATCGCTGCCACCGAATGGGCACAAAAAAACCGATTGGTGCTTATTTCGACACCAGGCGCACCATCTCCAGGCACCTGTGAGAGCAGCCCACGCGTTGTCGTACCAGGGGCGACGACCTTGACGAAGGGGCTGTCAACAGACAGGCCTGAGTCGGCGTCAAAGATCGACGCACGGGCAGTGCTGCGGAAGTCTGCGACAACCACTTCCGGGACCTTCCCTGCCAGGAAGGCGCAGCGTCAGGATATCGGCATTGTCCGCGGCGAGTCCAGGACAGTCTTCAGATCAGTCCGCGCCAGGCGTTGAGCCGCGTCGCGCCTTTCCCCAGTCCAGAAGCCGGCCTCTGCAAGCTCAATACGTGAGACGGTGCTCTCCATATGGCGCAAAGCGGCTACTCGCGCTGCCTCAGGGTCGCGGGCAAGAATGGCTGCACAAATGGCTTCGTGCTCCGCACGCACGGCGGCGGTGAAATCCGCACGTCGTGCCTCGTTGCTGCGCGTGACCCGGATGGCATCCTGCAGAGCGCGCGTCAGCATACCGAGCAGATCCGTGTAATAGAGATTCCGGGTCGCGCGCGAAATTGCCATGTGAAACTCAAGATCCTCTTTCACGCCATCGCCACCGCTGGCTACAGCCCGGTCGATCGCCTTCAAAGCCCGCTTGATCTCCGTCATCTCTGAAGCGGTACGGCGCCTGGCGGCAAGTGCAGCCATCTGAGCTTCGATACCACAGCGTAATTCGATGATGCGCAATACGCCGCCGGCTGGATTGCTTTCGGCAGCAGTCAGACGAAATGCCGCCGA
>JAYWDL010000226.1:0-5012 GCA_043779865.1 Polaromonas sp. | reverse complement strand
ACCGGTCTGCTGCGCCTATCTGGAGATGTGTACACCATCACTTCCGCAGGCTGCTACTGATTTGATAGCTGCTGGCGCCCGTTATTTAAGGGTGTTTCCGCTTTTTCTGGGAGTAGGTAAACATGCACGCGAAGATTTGCCACT
Source organism: Polaromonas sp. (assembly GCA_043779865.1). Taxonomy (GTDB): domain Bacteria; phylum Pseudomonadota; class Gammaproteobacteria; order Burkholderiales; family Burkholderiaceae_C; genus Polaromonas. The sequence goes on along the minus strand of JAYWDL010000226.1, from coordinate 4,868 downwards.
GTTGATGGAACAACTCAGGGCTGCGCATCCAGACGTCACCATTGAACTTTTGCCCACTGCCGGTGAATACGGGCAGCTGACGGAGCTGATGGCTGACATTGCGCTGTCATAACGCTTCAGTGCTGCTGAAAAACTGACAACGAAACGCAACTCTTTAGCTTATAACGGGCATAATGAAAACAATAATTAGCCAGAATTCGATATGAACTTACACCAATTCCGCTTTGTCCAGGAGGCTGTCCGCCGTAACCTGAACCTCACAGAAACCGCCCGTGCCCTGCACACCTCGCAGCCCGGCGTTTCCAAAGCCATCATCGAACTTGAAGAAGAACTGGGCGTGGAGATTTTCGCGCGCCATGGCAAGCGGCTCAAACGCGTGACGGAACCGGGCGAGCATGTGCTTAAAAGCGTTGAACTGATCATGCGCGAAGTCGGCAATCTGCGGCGTATCGGCGAGCAGTATTCTGCCCAGGACAGTGGCACGCTTTCGATTGCCACCACCCATACCCAGGCTAGATACGTGTTGCCGCAACCGGTGGCCAAACTGCGCGAAGCCTTTCCCAAAGTCAACGTCAGTCTGCACCAGGGCTCACCCGATCAGGTGGCGCGCATGGTGCTCGACGAAGTGGCCGAAATCGGCATCGCCACTGAATCGCTGAGCCAATACGACGATCTTGTGACACTGCCCTGCTATGAATGGCAACACATGCTGGTCATGCCCTTGGACCATCCTCTGGCTAAAAATGAAAACATCACCCTGGACGACCTCGCCAGGGAACCGCTGATTACCTACCACCCTTCTTTCACCGGGCGTACCAAGGTGGATCAGGCGTTTGCCGCCAGGCATCTGCACCCTCGCATTGCCCTTGAAGCCATTGACTCCGACGTGATCAAGACCTATGTGCGGCTCGGGCTGGGCGTGGGAATTGTGGCCGAAATGGCGCTCAAGGACGATGGCACCAACAGCGACCTGGTGGCCATTCCGGCAGGTCAGCTCTTTGGCATGAATGTGGCCCGTGTGGCCTTCAAGCGCAGCGCCTACCTGCGAAATTTCGTCTATAAATTTGCCGAACTGCTAAGCGACAAACTGGACCGAGCCACGATTACCAAGGCCATGTCAGGCCGCATCAACGACTACGAAGTATGAACATGCCGATGCAAGACCCATTTAACGCAAACGCAGCGCGCACGCCCCGACTCGCCAGCAAGCTGCCGGCCGTCGGCACCACCATTTTTACTGTCATGTCGGCGCTGGCAGCAGAAAAAGGAGCTGTCAATCTGGGCCAGGGATTTCCTGATTTCGACTGTGACCCGGAACTGGTCAATGCCGTTACCGACGCGATGAAGTGTGGACAGAACCAGTACCCGCCCATGGCCGGCGTTCCCGCGCTGCGCGAGGCCGTTGCCGCCAAGCTGGCCACGCTGTATGGCCGCAGCTACGACGCCGGCAGCGAAATCACCATCACGGCGGGCGCCACGCAAGCCATCATTACCATCATCCTGGCCATCGTTCACCCTGGCGATGAAGTCATCGTGCTGGAACCCTGCTACGACAGCTATGTGCCCAATATCGAGCTGGCCGGCGGCCTGGTCGTGCGTGTACCCCTGACGCCGGGCACCTTCCGCCCTGATTTCGGGAAAATCGCAGCGGCCATCACGCCAAAAACCCGCGCCATCATTGTCAATTCGCCGCACAACCCAAGCGCCACGGTATGGAGCGAGGCGGACATGCTCAGGCTGCAAGCCATCCTTGCGCCTACTGATGTCCTGCTGATCAGCGACGAGGTGTATGAGCACATGGTGTTCGATGCCGTCAGCGGCCGGATCCACCAGAGCGCAGCCCGCTTTCCGGCGCTGGCGGCGCGCGCCTTCATCGTCAGCAGCTTCGGCAAAACCTATCACGTCACCGGCTGGAAAGTGGGTTATGTCGCAGCGCCTGCCGCACTGACGGCGGAATTTCGCAAAGTCCACCAGTTCAATGTGTTCACCGTCAACACGCCGATGCAGTATGGACTGGCCACCTACATGGCCGATGACCGGCCTTACCTCGACCTGCCAGCGTTCTACGGCGCCAAGCGCGACCTGTTTCGCAGCGGCCTGGCCAACACCCGCTTCAAGCTGCTTCCCAGCGAGGGCAGCTACTTCCAGTGCGTGGATATTTCAGCTGTCAGTGATTTGAGCGAAGCCGATTTCTGCCAATGGCTGGCCCGCGAAATCGGCGTGGCGGCAATTCCGCTGTCGGCGTTTTATGGCGATGGGTTCGATCAGCGCGTGGTGCGTTTCTGCTTTGCCAAGAAAGACAAAACGCTCAATCTGGCGCTGGAGCGGCTGGCCAAGCTGTAGGTTACTCCTGACGACTGGACAGGCTTACTTCCTGCTTGATTCAGCCCGGCCCTCGGCAAGAATCAAGGCATACATAACAAGGAGTTTTCAATGTCTCTCTCGCTCATCCTGCTCATCGTTCTGATCCTGATTCTGGTCGGAGCCCTGCCAACCTGGGGCCACAGTCGCAGTTGGGGTTACGGCCCGAGCGGCGGTATTGGCCTGGTGGTGATCATCCTGATCGTGCTGCTGCTGATGGGCCGAATCTAGTCCTGTCTCACTTTGACAAAGAAGGACCTTGCATTTGCAAGGTCCTTTTTTTCGTTCAGCTTTCAGCTATTCAACTGCATCCAGAGCTTGTCCAGCCGCTTGATGCTCACTGGCTGGGGCGTTCGCAACTCCTGTGCAAAGAAGCTGACCCGCAGCTCTTCCAGCAGCCAGCGAAATTCCTGCATTCGCGCATCCACCGCGCCCTTGCGCTCTGCCACCAGACGCCAGTAGCGCTGCTCCTGTGGCCGCAATTCCGCCATGCGCGCCGCGTCGCGGTCCGGGTCGGAGCGCCATTTTTCCAGCCGTAAGGTTATTGTCTTGAGGTAACGGGTAAAGTGCTGCAGCTGCCCGTAAGGCGTGGTGGTCAAGAATTTCTTGGGCACGAGCCGCTGCAACTGCTGCGCGGCATCCAGCGCGGCATCGGTGGCGTTTTTTGTGTCCCTGATTTTCCGCTGCGCCACGGCGAACTCGGTCAGGATGCCGGCGGCCAGGCGCGCCACTTCGCTGGCAATCAGCGTCAAGCGCCCGCGTCCGTCATCAACCCGTTTCTTGAAATCAGCTTCGCTCGTGGGCAGCGGCTCCAGCAAAAAAGCCCGGTCCAGCGCCACTACAATGATCTGCTGGCGCAATTCTTCCAGCGTGCCGCCGCCCGAGTTGTCGGCGGCACGACCCACCAGCATGTAGGCAGTCGCCATTTTTTGCAGATCCGGCAGATTCTTTTCCAGGTACTTCAGCGCCTCCTTGATCTGCAGCGAAAACAGTCGCCGCAAGCCGGCGCGGTGTTTGGCGGCGGCGGCATCGGGCTCGTCGAACACTTCAACCGTCACCGCATCGCCCAGGTCGATCAGCGCCGGAAAACCGATCAGCGTTTGCGAACCCTTGCCAATTTCCATCAGTTCGGGCAGCTCGCCGAAACTCCAGCTCGTGTAGCGCTCCGGCGTCTTGACCGCAAGCGATTTTGGACCCGCCTGATTTGCTATGTTTTCAGGATCTGCTTGCGCACGTCCTGCTTGGGCAGAAGGCCGATTTGGCTGTGAATTTGGCAAATGCCCGGCTTGCGTCTGCGTTGCGCCTGAGCGCGTCTTCAACCCGGCCAGCGCCTGAAAAGCCCCGCGCGCCTGCGAGCCCAGTTCGCCCTTGAGCGCAGCCAGATTGCGGCCAGCCCCCAGTTGCCGGCCATGCTCGTCAAGCACCCGAAAATTCATGAACAGATGCGCTGGCAGCATGTCCAGTTTCAGGTCGGCTCGCTTGATGTCGAGCGAGGTCGCATCGCGCACCCATTTCAGCACTGCCTCTAGCAGCGAACCGGTGCCAAACTTCTCCGGCTGCATCAGCTCGGCGGCCATGCGGGCGGCAGTCTCGGGCAGTGGCACCAGCCGAGAGCGCGGGCGCTGGTGCAGGGTTTTGATCAAGGCCTGTATCTTGTCTTTCAGCATGCCGGGCACCAGCCACTCGCAACGCTCTTCATTCACCTGATTGAGCGCAAACAGCGGCACCTCGACCGTCACGCCGTCTCTAGCGTCGCCGGGCTCATGCAGATACGTTGCCAGGCAATCGACGCCGCCCAGCCGCAGCGTTTTGGGGAAAGCCTGCGTGGTGATGCCGGCAGCTTCATGGCGCATCAGCTCGTCCTGCGTCAGCAGCAGCAACTTCGGCTGCTTTTTAACCTCGGCCTTGTACCAGCTTTCGCAACTCGCGCCGCTGCATATGTCGGCGGGCAATTGCTGGTCGTAAAAGGCGTAAATCAGCTCTTCATCAACCAGCACGTCCTGCCGGCGGGCCTTGTGCTCCAGGTCCTGAACATGGGCAATCAGCTTTTCGTTGGCGGCGAGAAACGGCAGCTTGGTGTCCCAGTTGCCTGCAACCAGCGCTTCACGAATGAAGACCTCGCGCGCCGTCACCGGGTCCAGGCGGCCAAAGTTGACGCGCCGGCCGTTATAGACCACCAGGCCATACAGCGTGGCGCGTTCCAGCGCTGTGACCTGCGCGGCTTTTTTCTCCCAGTGCGGGTCGAGCAACTGCTTCTTGAGCAAGTGGCCGCCCACCTGCTCGATCCACTGCGGGTCGATGTTGGCAATGCCCCGGCCAAACAGCCGCGTGGTTTCGACCAGTTCGGCCGCCACGATCCAGCGGCCCGGCTTCTTGCTGAGCCGGGCGCCGGGGTGGCGGTAAAACCGGATGCCGCGCGCGCCCAGGTACCAGTCGTCCTCTTCGCTTTTGCAGCCGATATTGCCCAGCAGGCCGCACAGCATCGACAGGTGCAGCTGCTCATAGCT
>JAYWDL010000225.1:0-5013 GCA_043779865.1 Polaromonas sp. | reverse complement strand
GCAGCGCTTGTCAATCCCAACGCGCCATCCACGAACACGATGGGCCGTCGCCATCCCAGCCACCGCGTCAGCGGTTTAGTTCAACTGCCGTTTTTAGGTTGATTGAAGAATGGTCAACAAACACACCGCGTTCTTGGCAATCATGGCCTCCAAATGGCGGTAGCTCAACGGATATGCCGCGTACCAACGGATGCAAACCAGAATGACGTCGATTGGGAAGCGCATTCCTTTGGTGGCCAGCAATGCGTTTCATACCCGCCGTGAAAAAGAGCTCAGCATAGACGAGCAGGCGGTACGACCACCAATGCGACAGAACCTCGACTACTCAATCTCATCGGTCTTAACCGGCACGACTGCTTGCGCTCTTGGCTGGCGGTGTGAACGAAGGGCCGTAGTTCCACAATGCGTGAGGGCCGCCTGCCATTACGCACTCACAAAACGGCCACGGAGGTAAGCAACAATTTTTTCTGAATCGTAGAGCCACTGGCTGTTACCGCTGTGATCGGTGATTTTCAGGCAGGGCACTTTGGCCTGCCCGCCGCGCTGCAGCAACTCTTGCCGGTCACAGCCTTCCTGTTGTGCGTCAATGCGCTTGATTTTCAACGACAAGCGGCTGATTTCCTGCCTGACCTTGATGCTGAAGGGACAGGTTTTGTACTGGTACAAAACCAGCGACTGGCACTGCCGGTCCACTTTTTCCTGCGCTGGCTGGGGGCGGGTCAGGCCTTTGGGCCGGGTAAGCTTTTCCTTGAACAGCATCACCGGGCCGAGGACGACACGCAGGGTTTTGAAGAAGAGTCTGACAAATTTTTTCATGGGCAATTTTAGGGGCAGAGCGGCTTCAGCCCTGCGCGGCTGCGCGATCACCCCCGCATCAAGGGCTCGATTTCGTCGGCTTTCACCGGCCCGCCCTTGCCCGGACGGACTACTTGATAGCGTATTGGGATAACAACGTTTATATCCAGCCTTTCGTGTTCGATAGTTTGTTTCAATCTCCTGATTGGCGCATTTTGCGCCAATCAGGAGATTCATCGTGCCCTCATCGCCCACCGGTTTTTCATCCGTCAAGCTTCCCGCTGCCCTGGTGCAGCAAGCCCGCGAAGCCGCCCAGCCGCTGCGCCGTTCCGTTGCCGGCCAGGTTGAATACTGGGCCACGCTGGGCCGAATCGTTGAGAATTCCGGCCTGACGGCGCAGGAGGCACAGGCGGCGATTGAGGGGTATGAGACGGCGGCGAAAAAAGTGCGTGAAAAAGCACCCGACTCGCTGGAAGCGCTCAAGATGCGGGTGCTCGCGGCTGAAGCCAGCGGGTCACTGGCCCAGCGCGTGCGCGAAGTGGTGGAAGAAAACCGCAGACTGGCTAAATGAGGCCGTCGCCAGTGTTAAACCTGCGGACAGACCGCAACGGCGCGGACAAGTCCACGCTGTACCGCGTCTTCGGGCTATGGCTGAACGAGGCGGGTCGTAGAGGGCAGCAATGTTTCACACCGAAAAGTGACGTTTTAATACGCGGAGTTTTTCCAGTTTGCTTCGAATGACCGCAATGCAGCGTTTGGGGTATTGGTCAAACGCATGTCCGGTGATAAGCTCAAGCAGGAATTCATTGAGATGGGGGGGCGCCTTACAGACCCCTACAGCCCTGCATTGAGCCGTCTGCATGGGTGTGTCATTCCAACAAGGTTTATCTGCCGCAGGAGCTGCTTTGGTTTCTATCAGCTTAGCCTTGCGGCAGATAAACACTTCGTCAGGCATCTGTCAGCGACGCCTGGACGCCCCTAATTTGCTGACATCCGCTACAAAAGGAGTAAGTCATGACATTCTTGCTGATCAGGCACAAAGTCAAGGACTTTAAGACTTGGAAAACCGGTTACGACGCTCACCAGCCAAAACGCACCGAAGCAGGTCTCACAGAGAAATACCTGCTTCGCAGCTCAGACGACGCCAACGAAGTTGTTATCCTTTTTGAAGCGCAAGATCTCGATCGAGCGAAGGCGTTTGCAGCGTCCGCAGACCTACGCGAGAAGATGCAAGAAGTTGGGGTGGTCGACAAGCCAGACATCTACTTCCTCAAGAGCTAAGAGACAACTTACCGCGAAATGCCTAACCGGCAAGCCGGCGGCTGCCGCTTTAGGCGCCTGCCGAATCACAAGCTGTGCTGTGGCTTTCGCCGGCCGCCCACAGTTCAAACTGCGTGTCAGCCAGAAGAGTTGATACTCTCGCCCATCGCGCGAGCATCAACCGCGGGTGCGATTCGGAACGGGCCGCAAGCCCTATCAGACATTTGTAGAAGGAGAATGGTTCATGTCAACAGAAGACGAAGTTCGCAACGCATCAAAGCATTTCTACGCCGGGTTGAACCGCATGGCCAATGGGGATGACGGCCTACTGGCAGACATCTGGTCGCACAGCGCGGCCGTGACGGCTATGCACCCGATCGGCGGTCGGGAAGTCGGCTGGGATGCAGTCAGGGCATCATTTGAGAAAGTGGCTCAACTGGCCTCAGACGGGAAGATTGAGCTAAAAGATCAACTCATCCGGGTCGCGGGGGATGTGGCCTACGAAGCGGGCATCGAACATGGGCATCTCAAGCTTGCCGGACAGCAAGTCACCATCGAGCATCGCGTCACGAACATCTATCAGCGAGAAGCTGGAGCTTGGAAGATAGTCCATCACCACGCCGATACTTCTCCGGCCATGCTGGATGTTCTCAGCCGGATGTAGCCCCCGTCAGGGCAGGCCGGGGGGTAAATCCTGATTCATCCGCAAGGATAAAGGCGCCTAGCCCCGCGTTGAACGTTGGCTTTTCGGAGACCTGACGGCAGCAACCAGTCACTATGTACATCCCTACATAGCGCTGCCTATGCATAGCCAAAGTCGGGACTTGATAGAAGTATGCCCACGCTTCCTGAATCTCGGGATCAGTTTCCAGGCTGGTGATCAGGCGGTCCAAAAGGTGGGAGCGCTGCAAAGGAGGCAAATTCAGCACCTCGGCTTCGAGTGCGTCTAGTGGCATCGTCATTGGAACTCTCCTGTTTGGTGCGATTCAGGAAGCTTGCCACAAACTCGATCGGTTCGTTCAGTGACCAGCTTTCTCCCGCAGGACCCCTCAACCCCGCATCAAGGCCTCAATCTCATCGGCCTTCACCGGCACGCCGCGCGTCAGCAGCTCGCAGCCTTTGGCGGTGACCAGGGCGTCGTCTTCAATGCGGATGCCGATATCCCAGAATTTTTTTTGCACGTTTTTGGCGGGCCGCACATAGAGGCCGGGCTCCACCGTCAGCACCATGCCGGCTTTCAGGAGGCGCGAGGGCTTTCGCATCACGGTCTGTCCCAGCGCGTCTTTTTCTTCCTGCGGCTGGCTGCCGGGCTCGGTGTAGTCGCCGCAGTCATGCACATCCATGCCCATCCAGTGGCCGGTGCGATGCATGTAAAACTGCCGGTACGCGCCTGATTCCAGCACGTCATCGACGCTGCCGTGTTTGGCCCTGGCCAGCAGGCCGGTGTCCAGCATGCCTTCAATCAGCACCCGCGTGGCGGCGTTGTGCGGGTCGGTAAAGCGCTGGCCGGGGCGGGTGGCGGCAATGGCGGCTTCCTGTGCGGCCTGCACGATGTCGTACAGCGTGCGCTGCGCCGGAGTGAACTTGCCGTTGGCCGGAAAGGTGCGGGTGATGTCGCTGGCGTAGCCGTCAAGCTCGCAGCCGGCGTCAATTAGGCAGAGCTGGGCCGGTTTCAGTTCGGTATCGCCGGCGCGGTAGTGCAGCACGCAGGCGTTGGCGCCGGCGGCGACGATGCTGGTGTAGGCTGGAGCCTGCGCGCCGTGGCGGCGGAACTCGTGCAGCAGCTCGGCTTCAAGGTGATACTCGCGCAGTCCGCCTTGCACACCATTGCGCAGCATGGCGGCCGAGGTCTGCATGGCGCGCACATGGGCGGCGGCGGAAATGCTGCCGGCGCGCCGCAAGATGGAAATCTCGTGGCTGTCTTTCACCAGTCGCATCTCATCAAGCAGCCTGCACAGGTCGTGCTGGCTTTGCGGGCATTCAGCGCCCAGGCGGACGCGGGCGCGCACCTTGTTCAGCCAGCCATCGACCTGCGTTTCCAGCCCCTGGTGCGTGGCAAACGGAAACCACACGGCGTTCTGGTTGGCCAGCAGTTGCGGCATTTTTTCGTCCAGCGCGTCTGCGCTGAACGCCGCGTCCACGCCGAGCTGTTCCGGTGCAGCGTCAGGGCCTAAACGAATGCCGTCCCAGATTTCGCGCTCCAGGTCTTTGGGCCGGCAAAACAGGGTGCTTTTGACCGCTCTGCCGCTGGCTTCAATCACCAGCCAGGCGCCCGGCTCGCTGAAGCCGGTCAGGTAATAAAAATAGCTGTCGTGGCGGTAGGGAAAGTCGCTGTCGCGGTTGCGCTGCACTTCGGGTGCGGTAGGCAGCACGGCAATGCCGCCGCCCGCTGCTTTCAATGCGCGGCCAATGGCGGCGCGGCGTTTGGCGTAAATCGCTGAAGGGTTCAAAAGGGTGCTCATGGTGCGTCATGCTTTCAGTTCTTGGGGGTTTGATTCAGTTCGGCCAGCCGCGCTGGCGTGCCGACATCGGTCCAGCCGCCCTCGTAAAGTTCGGCGCTGACCTGATGGCGGTCCATCGCCGCGCGCAGCAGCGGGGCCAGCGCGGCCTTGACGCCTTGCGGGTTGCCTGCGGGCAGACCCGGCAGCGCGTCAAAAAAGGCACGCCGGTACAGGCCGATGGTGCTGTAGGTGTAGCGGGGCGCTTCATCATTCGCTGCGAGGTTGAGCGCCAGGCCGTCCAGGCTCAAGCCAAAATCGCCGCGCGGGTTGTGCGCCGGATTCGGCACCAGCCACAGGTGGGCGAGTTTGTTGCTGGCCATAAAGCGGCTGACGGCGGCTGGCGAAAACGCAAAGCCGGGCACAAACACATCACCCGCCAGCACCCAGAACACCTCGCCCAGCAGCGGCAGCGCGCGCGCAATGCCGCCCGCCGTTTCCAGCGCGCCGCCAAAGTCAG
>JAYWDL010000224.1:0-5029 GCA_043779865.1 Polaromonas sp. | reverse complement strand
TTATCAATAGCGCCTCTCGCCCGGTCTGCCTGGGCTGGAGGCGCTTTTACGTTTTCTTCGGTTCGGCTCATGCTGCGATACCTTCGGTTGTGCCTTCGACTTGCCTGCCAGTTACGCCTTTCGTCTTTTCGCCATTGTTTAACCGTAACAATTGCTTAACATCAAGACGGTCCAGCGCGCACGGGCTAGACTGACCCATGCATCTGGCCGGAGTCGCCAGAGCCGCTTCAAGGAGACAAATTTTGCTGCCCGCCTACATCACCCACCCCGATTGCGCACGTCACGAAATGGGACCGCACCATCCAGAATGCCCCGAGCGGCTGGGCGCCATCAATGACATGCTGCTGGTCAAGGGCCTGCTCGACTACATGCACCCCTATGACGCGCCGCTGGCCACGCCAGAGCAGCTTGCCCACGCACATTCATCGCTATATGTCAGCGAACTCATGGCCGCCTCCCCGGCAGAGGGCTACCACAAGGTCGACCCTGATACCGACATGAACCCGTTTACTGTAAAAGCGGCCCTGCGCGCGGCCGGAGCTGCTGTGCTGGCTACGGACCTGGTGCTGACGGGTGAAGCGCCGACGGCCTTTTGCTGCGTGCGCCCGCCCGGCCACCATGCGGAGCGGGCAGCCGCCATGGGCTTTTGCTTTTTCAACAATGTGGCCGTTGGCATACGCCATGCCCTCACGGTGCATGGACTGCAGCGCGTGGCCTTGATTGATTTCGACGTGCATCACGGCAATGGCAGCGAAGACATCTTTCGCGGTGACGAACGCGTGCTGATGTGCTCAATCTTCGAGCAGGGCGTCTACCCATTCACCGGAGAAAACGCTACCGGACCCAACATGGTCAACGTAGGCTTGCCTGCCCGCTCGGGCAGCGACAGATTCCGCGAAGCCGTAACCAGCCAATGGCTTCCTGCCCTGAACACTTTCCAGCCCGAGCTGATCTATATTTCTGCCGGCTTCGATGCTCACCGCGAGGACGACATGGGCAACCTGGGTCTGGTCGAGGCCGACTATGAATGGGTCACCCGGCAGATCATGGCGGTTGCGCAACGGCACTGCGGGGGGCGTGTCATCTCGTGTCTGGAAGGCGGTTACGTGCTGAGTCCGCTGGCACGCAGTGCTGCTGCGCATGTCAGGGTATTGATTGGCGCAGACTGACGACTGGAATGAAACACCCTATGGACAAACACTACCTCACCCCCCTTTTCGCCCCCGAATCGATCGTTGTGTTTGCCGGCCAGGTCGATGACCTGGACAGCCAGACGCCGCGTGCCAGGGTGCTGCACGAGGCGCTGGTCGCCCAGCGTTACACCGGCACACTGCGGTTTCTGGACATCCACACCAGCGGCACGCTGGCCGACCTGGCCCAGACGGGGGCAGATCTCGCCATCATCGCGCTGCCACCGCAGGAAATACCCGCCGCACTCGAAATAGCGGGCCGCATGACCTGCCGCTCGGCGCTGGTGATCTCCAGCGGCGTCAATGCCGACGATGCCGCCGAGCTCAAGAAAATTGCGCGCCGTGAAGGAGTTTTCCTGCTTGGCCCCAACGGTCTGGGCTTGCAACGCCCCCAGCTGCAACTCAATGCCAGTGCCGCCGGGCCGCTGGCCAGGCCGGGTTCGCTGGCGCTGGTTTCCCAGTCGGGGGCGCTAACCGCCTCCATTCTGGACTGGGCCAGCAAGAACGGCGTCGGCTTTTCTTCGGTCGTTTCCCTGGGACCCAACACCTCGGTGGATATTGCCCAGGTGCTTGATTTTTTAGCCAACGACCGTCAAACCCAAAGCATCGTCGTCTATCTTGAGGGTATCTCCAGCGCGCGGCGGTTCATGAGCGCGCTGCGCTCTGCTGCAATTGCCAAGCCGGTCGTCGTTCTCAAGGCCGGACGCAAACCCGCCGGCAATGAAGCAGCGCAGACACATAGCGGTGCCATTGTGGGTAGTGACGATGTTTTTGATGCGGCCTTGCGCCGCGCAGGGGCGGTACGTGTTCGCTCGTTCGTGCAACTCTTTTCAGCGGCTATGTGCCTGGCTTCCCGCTATCGCCCGGTAGGCCGTCGGCTGGCGATTGTCACCAACGGCGGCGGGCCAGGCGTACTGGCCGCAGACTGGGTTAATGAAATTGGCCTGGAACTGGGCAGGCTTTCAGTCGAATCGGCCAACATCCTGAAGCCGCAGCTGCCTGAACTTGCCTCCCTGTCGGACCTTATTGACCTGTCGGAAGACGCCACGCCAGAACATTACAGGACCGCCATTGAAGCAGCGGGCAATGACCAGCAGGTCGATGGTGTTCTGGCCATTTATTCTCCCAAGGCAGGCGTCGATGCCTCCGAAGTGGCGCGTGCGCTGGCCGGAGTCAAAAGCACCCTGGGCAAACCGCTGCTGTCATGCTGGATGGGCGATGCCTCTGTGGTGACAGGGCGCGGCATTCTCAGTGAAGCGGCCATTCCCAACTTCCGCACGCCCGAAGCGGCCGTCGGCGCCTTTGGCAACATCACCTCGTTCTACCAAAACCAGCAGTTGCTGCAACAAACCCCGCCGCCCCTGTCCACGCTGTCCAAGCCCGACATCGAGGGCGCGCGGCTGATTATTGAAAACGTTCTTGCCGAGCGCCGCAAGGTACTGACCGAAATGGAGTCCAAGACCCTGCTTTCGGCGTTTAACATTCCTGTCACCCAAACCATCCTGGCACGCAGCGCCAACGAGGCCATGATGATCGCCACGCAACTGGGCTTTCCGGTCGCGCTGAAGATTGACTCACCCGACATCAGCCACAAATCGGACGTTGAGGGCGTGGCGCTCAACATCATGAATGCCACTGGCGTGCGGGACACCTATACCGAGATGATGCAGACCGTCACGCGCCTCAAGCCCGATGCACGCATCAACGGCTTGACCGTGCAAACCATGGCGCGCGCCCGGCGGGGCCGCGAAGTGTGCGTTGGCCTGGTCACCGACGACCCCTTCGGCCCGGTGATTGCTTTCGGCGCCGGCGGCACGATGATCGAGTTGATCAACGACCGGGCGATGGAACTGCCGCCGCTCAACCAGTTTCTCGCGCGGCAGCTGATTGCCCGCTCGCGCGTGGCTGAAACGCTGGGCGAATGGCGCGGTGCCAGTGCAGTCAACAGGGATGCGCTGGAGCAAGTGCTGCTGCGCGTCTCTGAAATGGTGTGCGAATTGCCCCAGCTGCGCGAGATGGACATCAACCCGATCATTGTCGATGCGTTGGGCGCGGTAGCGGTCGATGCGCGCATCGTTATTGACCATGCGCCGCAAGCCCTCGGCGGCAGCGCCAACCATTACAGCCACCTGTCCATCCTGCCCTACCCGGCGCGCTACGAACAAATCTGGCCGCTACGCGGCGGCGGCGAATACACCGTTCGCCCCATCCATCCGGACGATGCGAACATGCTGCAGGAGATGATGCAGCATCTCTCACCCGAAAACCGCTACTTTCGCTTTATCTCGTCCATGGTCGAACTGCCGCCCGCCATGCTGGCGCGTTTCACGCTGATCGACTATGACCGGGAAATGGCGCTGGTGGCCGTGTTCAGTGAGCGCAAGGCCGGTCCAGGCGGTGAAGTCATCGAAAAAGAGCGCATTGTGGGCGTATCACGCTACATCATCAACCCGGACCAGTCGAGCTGCGAGTTTGCGCTGGTGGTCGCTGACGACTTCAGCGGCAAGGGCCTGGGTTCGCGCCTGATGCTCTGCATCATGGATGTGGCGCGTGAAAAGGGGCTGTCCGAGATTGAAGGCCTGGTGCTGACGCAGAATCCGGCCATGCTCAAGCTCATGAAGAGCCTGGGTTTTGCCGTCAAGCCCTTTGCCGAAGACCCGGACTTCAGGCTGGTGACGCATACGCTGTGAGGACCGGCCGTAAAGTGGCTCATCGACCTCTGGTGAGCACAAGCGGCCAAGCATCATCTGCTATATATTTTATAGCTCCATACGCCCGTATTCATTGCTCTTCAGCCATTTTTTTGTTTAAAATGTAAACAGGCAGGCGCGCATGCGACCACGTAATGCCCCGGTCAGGCAGTCGTTGCAGATGATGCCCGCTTGACATCAGCCCATGGGCGTCACAGGCTCTTGAGCACCTCTGCGCCGCTTTGACGCAGTATTTCATTGACAGCAGCAGTCTGGCTGGCATCGGTCGGATGGACGATCACCGCCCAGCGGTCTTCCTTCAAGGCGCTGTGCACCGCCATAACGAGCCACACGTGGTCGGGCCGGATGGCAATCAATTCGCCCAGCAAAAGGCCAAACGTGATGCTAAATCCCACAATCGCGATAAATGCCAGCAGCGGGCTGCTCGCCACCATCGGCTCGCCACTGCGGTAAAGCCAGGTGAACAGCAGCACGCCAATCAGGCTCCCTGCCAGTACGGTGACGCTGTGGGTAATAAGCAGGGTTTTGAAAATGCCCCGTTGCTTGGGCTCCATGGTGCGGCCGAACAGTTCCCGGCGGGCCATTTTTGCATCTTGCGGGCCCATCACTCGTGCCTGCCCGGCAACCATGCCCGGCGCCTTCAGGACGTCTGCCACAGCAGCGTCGGCCTGGGTTTTATCAATAAACAGGCCCACCACCTTGGCAAGCGACTTTTCGCCAAACATTCCTTTTAAAACGTATTCCACGGTAGTTCTCCTGATTGAAGCCCGGCCGCAATGACTAAGCGGCTCAGATACCCAAAACTGGTGGAAAGCTGCGGTCGGCATTCTCACAAGGTTTCTTGTTCCCCTCGCCTACCTTACTCAATAGCATCTGTCGCAAGCTGTAGGACATGAACCGAAATTCGGGCCGTCCGTGACCCCTGGGAATTGGCTGAAACCCGGAAAATACTGTGGCATGTCGGGGAAATCAGGTGCAGTTGTTTTTTGCGAAGCTTTCCGCCTGCATCAAAGCAGTTTCATGTTTTTTGCAGCGTCGCGCAGCTCGCCCCGGAAATCCGGGTGCGCAATGCCGATCAGCGCTTCGCAGCGCTGGTGCGCGGTCTTGCCACGCAGCTGGGCAACGCCG
>JAYWDL010000223.1:0-5034 GCA_043779865.1 Polaromonas sp. | reverse complement strand
GCGGTGCGCGATGCGATTCGCACCCACAAGCTGCTGTCGATTGCTGCCGTGTACAGCTTTATGGACTGGAAAACGCCGAACGGCTGCGCCAGTTGCCGGCCAGCCGTCAACTACTACCTGATCAGCACCTGGCCCAAGCAGGCCAAAGACGACCCGCAAAGCCGCTACATCAACGAGCGCAGTCACGCCAACATTCAAAAAGACGGCACTTACAGCGTGATTCCGCGCATGTGGGGTGGCCACACCACACCGGACGAGTTGCGGCGCATTGCGGATGCGGCAGACAAATACAAGATACCAACTGTCAAGGTTACCGGCGGCCAGCGCATCGACTTGCTGGGCGTGAAAAAAGAAGACCTTGCCAACGTCTGGAAAGACATTGGCATGCCCACCGGCATGGCCTATGCCAAAGCTTTGCGCACCGTTAAAACCTGCGTCGGCAGCGAGTGGTGCCGCTTTGGCACGCAAGACAGCACGCAGATGGGCAAAGACCTGGAGCGCGCGCTGTGGGCCATGTACTCACCACACAAAGTCAAGCTGGCGGTTAGCGGTTGCCCGCGCAATTGCGCCGAGTCAGGCATCAAGGACGTTGGCATCATCGGGGTTGATTCCGGCTGGGAGCTTTATGTCGGCGGTAACGGCGGCATCAAGACCGAAGTGGCACAGTTTTTGGTCAAAGTAAAAACATCGCAGGAAGTTATGGAATACGCAGGGGGCTTTTTGCAGCTGTACCGCGAAGAAGGCTGGTACCTTGAACGGACGGTGCATTACATCAACCGGGTTGGCCTGGACCATGTCAAAAAAGCGATTGTGGACAACGCCGAAGGCCGTAAAGCCCTTTGGGAACGCCTGCAATTCAGTGTCGATGGCGCACCTGATCCGTGGTTTGAGCTTGAAAAAGCCTCGGTGGATGCCAGACAGTTCGTGGCTATCGCGGCTTAAATCAAAACGCTTCAAAAACGTTTTCAATAATATTAATAAAACCATTGTCAGCCCCTACCAATAAGGTGTTGACTGCTACGAAAGAGATAGCAAATGAATGACTGGAAAGTAATTTGCCGCGTCGACGACATCCCGGTGCTGGGTTCACGCCGTGTGACACGGGCCAAGGGCATGGACGTCGCCGTTTTTCGCAACGATCAGGACCAGGTATTCGCCCTGCTTGATCGCTGCCCGCACAAGGGCGGCCCGCTAAGCCAGGGCATGGTGTTTGGCACCAGCGTGGCATGCCCGCTGCACAACTGGACCATCGATCTGGTGGGCGGCTGCGCCAGGGCACCCGACGAGGGCTGCACGCCGCGCTTTGCCGTCAAGGTGGCGGACCGGATGGTGCATCTCGATGCCGGCGAACTCGCCACGCATGCAACCGATCTGGTGGCGCCGGTGGCCGGCCCGACGCGCGCGCTCGGCAGCCATGGCGCGATCGACACCGGGCATCCGCAAACCATGGCTGTGGATTAATGGTTTTACCTGCCGCCGTAACCCTGAGTGGCCGCGCCAATCCGGGTAGCCCCGAGCCCTGCCTTCTGCTAGAGGAAAGGGAATGAAACAGACCAAATCCACCTGCCCTTACTGTGGCGTGGGCTGCGGGGTAATTATCGAGTCGCAGGGCGGCCAGATCACCGGCGTGCAGGGCGATCCTGACCATCCCGCCAACTTCGGCCGGCTATGCACCAAGGGCTCGACGCTGGCGCTGACCGCGTCGGCAGCCGTGACGCGGCAAACCCGGCTGCTCTACCCGATGCGGCGCGAGCACCGGAATGAAGCGCCAAAACGCGTGAGCTGGGACAGCGCGCTGGCCTTCGCCTCGGAAAGCTTTGCGCAGATCATCCTTGAGCACGGACCTGATGCCGTGGGTTTTTATATTTCGGGCCAGTTGCTCACCGAGGACTATTACGTCTTCAACAAACTTGCCAAGGGTTTGATCGGTACCAACAACATCGACACCAACTCGCGCCTGTGCATGAGCAGCGCGGTGGCGGGCTACAAGCAGACGCTGGGGGCCGATGCGCCGCCTTCGTGCTACGACGACGTGAACCATGCGCAGTGCATCTTCATCGTCGGCAGCAACACCGCTTATGCGCACCCGATCTTGTTCCGCCGCATTGAAGACGCCAAAGCGGCCAACCCTACGCTCAAAATCATTTTTTGTGATCCCCGCCGCACCGACACGGCCGAGATTGCAGACCTTTATTTACCTCTCCAGCCTGGCACAGATGTGTCGCTTTTCAACGGCATGCTGCACATCATGCTGTGGGAAGGCTGGACCGACAACGCCTGGATTGCCGCGCACACCAGCGGTTTCGAGGCGCTGAAAACCACGGTACGCGACTACACGCCCGACTTGGTGGCCGAGACCTGCGGCATCAAAAAAGACGATTTGTTTGCAGCGGCCAGGCTATTTGCGACCTCTGGCGCAACGCTCAGCCTGTACTGCCAGGGCCTGAACCAGTCAAGCAGCGGCACCGCCAAGAATGCTGCGCTCATCAACCTGCACCTGGCCACCGCACACATCGGCAAACCGGGCGCAGGCCCGTTCTCGCTCACCGGCCAGCCCAACGCCATGGGCGGCCGCGAAGTCGGCGGGCTTGCCAACCTCCTTAGCGGCCACCGCGACATGGCTAACGCCGAGCACCGCGCAGAAGTTGCGGCGCTGTGGGGCGTGCCAGGCGTTCCTGAAAAGCCGGGCAAAACCGCCGTTGAGATGTTTCAGGCCGCTGCCGACGGGGAAATCAAGGCCCTGTGGATTGCCTGCACCAATCCGGCCCAGTCCATGCCCGACCAGGCGACAGTGCGCCGCGCACTTGAGCGCGCCGAGCTGGTCATCGTGCAGGAAGCGTTTGCAACGCCTTCCAGCTGTGACTACGCAGACCTGCTGCTGCCGGCCAGCACCTGGGGCGAAAAAACAGGCACCGTGACCAACAGCGAACGCCGCATCAGCCGCGTTCGGCCTGCTGTGCCGGCGCCCGGAGAAGCCAGGCACGACTGGTCAATTGCCGTTGAATTTGCGCAGCGGCTGGAAAAGCTGCTCAAAACCTCTCCTGAACGACCTACTGCCAACACGCTGTTTCCCTACCCGCTAGGCGATGAAACAGCAGGCGTCGAAACCATCTGGAACGAACACCGCGAGTCCACACGCGGCCGTGACCTCGACATCACCGGCATGAGCTACGCCATGCTTGATGCAGCACCGCAGCAGTGGCCGCTCAAGCCCGGCGAAACGGTGGGAAAAGTCAGGCTGTACGACGATGGCGTCTTTCCGACGGCTGATGGCAAAGCCCGCTTCGTCAACACCGTTTACAAGCCGGTGGCCGAACCACGCGAGTCACGTTACCCGTTTTCCCTGACCACCGGCCGCCTGCGCGACCAGTGGCACGGCATGAGCCGCACCGGCACGCTGGGCCGCCTGTTTGGCCATGTGGCCGAGCCTGCCATTCAAATGAATCCGCAGGACATGGCGCGCAGGATGCTGAAAGATGGCGACCTGGTTCACGTCACCTCCAAGCGCGGCTCCATCGTCGTGCCGGTGCAGGCGAGCGCCGAAATCGGCATGAGTCAGGCTTTCATGGCGATGCACTGGGGTGAAGAGTATTTGAGCGGCCTGTCCAGCATTGGCGCGCCTTTGGCGGGTGTGAACGCGCTGACAACCTCGGCCTACTGCCCCAGTTCCAAACAACCCGAACTCAAGCATGCCGCCGTCAAAATCCTCAAGGCCGAGTTGCCATGGACATTGCTGGCCATGGCCTGGTTGCCGGGCGGCGATGCGCTGGCCGCACGCGAACAACTCAAACCCATGATGAAGGCGTTTCCTTTCACCAGTTGCGTGCCATTTTCAAACAACACGCCTCTTGCGGATCAAAGTGGTGAACGCACCGGCGTGCTGTTTCGGGCTGCAGGCTACGAAGCCCCTTCCGACGACATGCTGGCCCGCATAGAAAGCATTCTGGGCCTTGGCGGCAACGACACGCTGCGCTATGCCGACAAGAAAAAAGGCCAGCGCCGTACCGTGCGGCTGGTGCGCAAAGACGAGCACGCCGAGCTCGCCGGCTTTGTACTCGCCGGAGACACCAGCGCCGAAGCCTGGATCAAAACGCTGCTGCAGGACGAGCTTCCCGCGCAGGCTTATGGCCGCCTGTTACTGTTGCCGGGCGCCAGGCCGCCAGTGGCAGTGCAGTCGCGCGGCAAGCTGGTGTGTACCTGCCTGAATGTTACCGACACGGCCATCGACAGGCATTTATCTGCACTCCTCCAGGGTGCCGGTGATGCTGGCTACCTGAACACCGATGAAGCGCGGCTGTCATCGCTGCAGGACGCCCTGAAGTGCGGCACCAATTGCGGCTCGTGCATACCGGAACTCAAGCGCAAGGTGCGCGCCGCCCGTGGCAGCGCGGCTGGCGGCGCGAGCCCGCCGGGGCGCATCGTCATTCCGATCCACCAACTGACCTAAGCTCATCATAAAAAGTTATCTGCATTCGCAGACAATGCTGGCATGAGCATCAGCCAGTACATCAAAGTTATCGGACGCGGAAAAGACGGCGCGCGCGCCCTGCCACGCGAGCAGGCGTCCGACCTGCTGGGCCAGGTGCTTGACGGCACAGTGACTGATCTGGAAATTGGCGCTTTCTGCCTGGCCATGCGCATCAAGGGCGAAACACCCGAAGAGATGGCGGGCTTTCTCGACGCTGTCCACCAGCGCCTCAATCTCCTGCCCGCCAGCGATAGCGCCACGGTGGTGCTGCCCAGTTACAACGGCGCGCGCAAGCTGCCAGTGCTCACGCCGCTGCTGGCGCTGTTGCTGGCGCGTGAAGGATTGAGCGTTCTGGTGCATGGCACGCCGACCGAATCCAGCCGTGTTTTTGCCTCAGAAGTGCTTTGCGCGCTTGGTATACGGGCGTTGTCAGCTATCAAACCAATAGCAACCGGCGAGGTGGCTTTTGCACCGACCGAACTGCTGAGCCCTGCCCTCAAGCGCCTGCTCGATGTGCGCCGCGTGGTCGGCCTGCGCAATCCGGCGCACAGCCTGGTCAAGCTGAT
>JAYWDL010000222.1:0-13629 GCA_043779865.1 Polaromonas sp. | reverse complement strand
GCCCGCGAACTGGGCCTGGAAGAGGACAACTTCATGGCCTGCGAGCGCGGTGCCAGCTTTGGCTACAACAACCTGGTCAGCGACATGCGCAGCCTGGCGATCATGCGCGAGACCCATGCGCCCGTGGTGTTCGACGCCACGCACTCGGTGCAGCTACCTGGTGGCAACGGCACCAGCAGCGGCGGTCAGCGCGAAATGGTACCGGTGCTGGCGCGTGCCG
Organism: Polaromonas sp.; assembly: GCA_043779865.1. Taxonomy (GTDB): domain Bacteria; phylum Pseudomonadota; class Gammaproteobacteria; order Burkholderiales; family Burkholderiaceae_C; genus Polaromonas. The sequence continues at coordinate 13,409 of JAYWDL010000222.1, read as the reverse complement.
CCATCGCCGTTGGAGTGGCTGGTGTGTTCATGGAAACCCACCCGAATCCAGCCAAAGCCCTGAGCGACGGCCCCAATGCCGTGCCGCTCAAACACATGAAAGCCCTGCTGGAAACGCTGCTTGAACTGGACCGCGTGACCAAAAAGAATGGTTTTCTGGAGAACCATTTCAATTGAACCCACCGGAGAACACCATGCCCGCCTCCTACATCATTGTTGACATGCTGATCTCCAACATCGAGCAGTACAAGCAGTACATGGCCGCAGCGCCCGCCACCGTCGCAGCAGCAGGCGGCGAGTACCTGGTGCGCGGGGGCCGCTTTGAGACGCTGGAAGGCCAGTGGCAACCAAGCCGCATTGCCATGCTGCGATTTCCCAGCTACGAGACGGCCAAAGCCTTTTACGATGGCGAGATGTACCGGGCAGCGCGGGCCAAACGCCTCGGCGCAACCAAATTTTTTAACATGGTTTTGGTCGAAGGCGTACCGGCCCCTGTCTGAAACATCTTTCTACTTTCCAAGGAAAATAATGAGCGCAATTGTTGATATCGTCGGCCGCGAAATTCTGGACAGCCGTGGCAACCCTACGGTTGAATGTGACGTGCTGCTGGAGTCCGGCGTGATGGGCCGTGCTGCCGTGCCATCAGGCGCTTCGACCGGCTCGCGTGAAGCCATCGAATTGCGCGACGGCGACAAATCGCGCTACCTGGGCAAGGGCGTTCTCAAGGCGGTTGAGCATATCAACAACGAAATCTCCGAAGCCGTTTTGGGCCTGGACGCGAGCGAGCAGGCCTTTCTGGACCGCACATTGATCGACCTGGACGGTACCGACAACAAATCGCGCCTGGGCGCCAACGCCATGCTGGCCGTCAGCATGGCGGTAGCGCGTGCAGCGGCTGAAGAAGCCGGCCTGCCCTTGTACCGCTACTTTGGCGGCAGCGCCGCCATGCAGATGCCGGTGCCGATGATGAATGTGGTCAACGGCGGCGCGCATGCCAACAACAACCTGGACCTCCAGGAGTTCATGATTATCCCGGTCGGCGCGCCGAGCTTTCGCGAAGCGCTGCGCTACGGCGCCGAGGTCTTCCATGCGCTGAAAAAAATCATCAACGACAAGGGCATGAGCACCGCCGTCGGCGACGAAGGCGGCTTTACGCCCAGCGTCGCCAACCATGAAGCGGCGATCCAGATGATCTTGGCGGCGATTGACAAGGCCGGTTTTGTGGCTGGCGAGCAGATTGCACTGGGCCTGGATTGCGCGGCATCCGAGTTTTACAAGGACGGCAAGTACGTGTTGTCGGGTGAAGGCCTGAGCCTGTCTGCCCAGGAATGGACTGACATGCTGGCGACCTGGGTTGACAAATACCCGATCATCAGCATTGAAGACGGCATGGCCGAGGGCGACTGGGACGGCTGGAAAATCCTGACCGAGCGCCTCGGCAAAAAAGTGCAAATCGTCGGCGATGACCTGTTTGTCACAAACACAAAAATTCTCAAGGAAGGCATCGACAAAGGCATTGCCAACTCGATCCTGATCAAGATCAACCAGATTGGCACGCTGACCGAAACCTTTGCAGCCATTGAAATGGCCAAACGCGCCGGCTACACGGCCGTGATCTCTCACCGTTCGGGCGAAACCGAAGACACCACGATTGCCGACATCGCCGTTGGAACCAATGCCGGCCAGATCAAGACCGGCTCGCTGTCGCGCTCCGACCGCATGGCCAAGTACAACCAGTTGCTGCGCATCGAAGAAGACCTGGGTGAAGTCGCCACCTATCCAGGCCGCGCTGCTTTCTACAACCTGCGCTAACCCTTCGCTGACACGTGGCCAATCGTTTCGTTCCTGCCATTCTGGTCGTGCTGCTGGCGCTGTTCCATGCCCAGCTCTGGATGGGCAGGGGCAGCATTCCCAACGTGCGCGAGATGCAGCAGCGGCTGGATGATCAACTGGCGAAAAATACACGGGCCCAGGCCAGCAACGACCAGTTGGCCGCTGAGGTCAAGGACCTGCAGGAAGGCCTGGAAATGGTCGAAGAAAAAGCCCGCAGTGAACTGGGCATGGTCAAGCCCAATGAAATGTTTGTGCAGATCGCCCCGTAGCGTTACTGCATGGTTGAAGTCGGCGGCTGCTGTTGAATCTGGTGGGTAAAAATCTGCGCCGCATCAACCGGATCAAATTCGTACTGCGCGCCGCAAAACTCGCAGGCCACATCGACCTTGCCGCGCTCGGCAATGATGCTTTCAATTTCTGTCGTGCCCAGGCCGCGCAGCATGCTGCCGACCCGCTCGCGCGAGCAGTTGCAGGCAAAACTCGGTGTCAAGGGCTCAAACCGCGTGATTGGCTCTTCCCAAAACAGCCGGCGCAAAATCGTATCGACATCCAGCGTGAGCAATTCTTCGCGTTTGAGCGTTGCGGCCAGCATGGCAATGCGCTGATAGTCTTCATTCACGCCAATCTGGTCTTCATTGGCTTCCCGGTCAATCTGGCCTTCCAGGTTGCCCTGCCCCTTGACCGGCAGCCGCTGGATCAGCAGGCCGGCAGCCACATTGCCGTCGGCGGCCAGAATCAGGCGGGTGTCGAGCTGCTCGCTTTGCAGCATGTAGTGCTCCAGCACTTCGCCCAGACACTCGATTTTTTCATGCCGGTCGCCAAAAAGCGGCACCACGCCCTGGTAGGGCTGCTGTCCGGGAAACTTGTCTTTCGGGTCCAGCGTGATGGCGCAGCGCCCTTCGTTGTTCAGGTTGACCAGCTGGCTCAAGGAACTGCCTTCATCAACCGTGCCGGTGACGGTAGCGGTGGCGCGCAGGCTCAAATCGGGCTGAACTTCGGCCACGGCCAGCTTGACCGGGCCATCGCCAAAAATCTGCAGGATCAGCGCGCCATTGAATTTGATGTTGCTCTGCATCAGCGCGCCGGCCGCCGTCATTTCACCGAGCAGGTGCATCACCTCAAGCGGATAGCCGCCAGCGCCCTGCCGGCGCTTGAGAATTTCCTGCCAGGCGCCGGTCAGGCGAACGATCATGCCGCGCACCGGCAGGCCGTCAAAGATAAATTTATGAAGTTCAGACATGGCGGAAAAATAAAAAGTGGCAGGCTGGCTGCGCCAAAAAAGGAAAACCGGGCGCTCAGCCCAGCTTCTTGAACCCGGTTTTGTAGCGCCGGGCATTGTCCATATAGTGTTGCGCGCTCATTTTTAAACCCTCAATCTGCGCTTCGGACAGTTGCCGCACCGCTTTGGCCGGGCTTCCCAGAATCATGCAGCCGTCGGGAAACTCCTTGCCTTCCGTCACCAGCGCACCGGCGCCGACCAGGCAGTTCCTGCCAATTTTCGCGCCATTGAGCACCACCGCCTGAATGCCGATCAGCGAGCCGTCGCCAATGGTGCAGCCGTGCAGCATGACCTGATGGCCGACCGTCACATTATTGCCAATGACCAGCGGCATGCCGTGGTCGGCGTGCAAAATACTGTTGTCCTGAATGTTCGAGCCTTTGCCTACCGTAATGGTTTCGGTATCGCCCCGAATCACCACGCCAAACCAGACGCTGCTGTTTTCAGCCAATGTCACGCTGCCGATGACTTTCGCGCTGTCAGCAACCCAGGCCGAGTCTTCGATAGCAGGTTTTAAATCGTCCAGCTGGTAAATGGCCATGGGGTTCCTTGATGACAGGGTGGTATGAATGGGGCTTGATTGTAAGGAAACTGCTCCCTTGGCGTCCTCGACTGGCCTGTGTGTCCGCTTTCTTCGCATCACCGACAATTCAGCCATGACTGCCATGCCCTTAGCCCCGGAACTGCGCCAGCTTGCCCTGCAGGCGCTGCTGGAGCCTGATTCACAACAAAAAGTGATGCTTGCGCAATCCCTGCAAGCTCAGGAAGCTACTCTTTTGATAGCATTTGAGACAAATTTTCAAGCGCCTGCTGGCCTGCCCGGCTGCCCGGCGCGGCCGGAGTTGCGCTCGCACCTGGATATGCCCAAGCGCTCGCCTTTTTCCCCGGAAGGCCTGGCCGCCCTGCTCCATGCGGTTACCCACATCGAGTTCAATGCGATCAATCTGGCGCTGGATGCGATCTGGCGCTTTGGCGGCATGCCGCGTGCCTATTACCTGGACTGGCTGAAAGTGGCGGCTGAAGAAGCCCGGCATTTCAGCCTGCTGCGTGCCCATCTGCAAAGCATGGGTTATGACTACGGCGACTTTCCAGCTCACACCGGCCTGTGGGACATGACGCAGAAAACCGAAGGCGATGTCCTGGCCCGCATGGCGCTGGTGCCGCGCACGCTGGAAGCCCGGGGGCTGGATGCGACGCCGCCGATGCAGGCCAAGCTGCGCAAGGTCGGCACGCCTGACGCCCTGCGGGCAGTGGACATCCTTGACATCATCCTGCGCGACGAAATCGGCCATGTGGCGATCGGCAACCATTGGTATCGCCATTTGTGTGGCCTGCGAGGCCTGGAGCCGGTCGCTACCTATGCGGCGCTGGCCCGGCACTATGGCGCGCCGCGCCTGAAAGGCCCGCTGAATCTGCAGGCGCGTCGCAAAGCAGGTTTTGACGATGCCGAACTGGCCTTGTTAAGCGCCAACGGCTGAAGGTCTCCTACATGTTGTAGCGCTATTGAGGTGATGGTAGAAAAATTTCAGGCGCGCTAGACTTTACCGACACCGAAAGGAATTGCGCATGATCCGGTCCCTCGTTCCCAAAAGCCCCTGGCACATGCCCAGCCTGCCCCAAGACATTGCCCTGCAGTTGCCGCAGGGCCAGCGACTGGGTGCAGCAGACGCTCTGGTCAAGCTGTCGTTTTCCAGTTGGTCAAGCATTGCCCGCTTCAAGGCCGGCCAGATCGGCGCCCTTGCCGAAGACTATGTTGAGGGCAAGTTGCAGCTCGAAGGCGCCATGCGCGATGTCATGCGTGCGATGGCCAAATTGCTTCCCGGCAACCCGGTCGAAAGCGATACCAGCTGGTGGTCAGGCTTGCTGCAGCGGGCCAAATCCCTGTCCTCCCACACGCCGGCCAAAGACGCCGCGCAGATACAGTTTCATTACGATATTTCAGATGCTTTCTATGCGCTGTGGCTGGACCCTCGCCGCGTCTATTCATGCGCCTATTACCGCGAAACCGGCATGGCACTGGCCCAGGCGCAGGAAGCCAAGCTGGACCACATCTGCCGCAAGCTGATGCTCCAGCCCGGCGAGCGTTTTCTGGATATTGGCGCCGGCTGGGGCGCGCTGCTGCTGTGGGCGGCCGAGCATTACGGCGTCGATGCCACCGGCATCACGCTGTCGAACAACCAGCACGCCTATGTCCAGCAGTTGATCGACGACAAAGGTTTGGGCCAGCGCGTACGCATTGAACTGCGTGATTACCGCGAGATGCCGGAAGACCGGCCTTTTGACAAAATTTCGTCGGTCGGCATGTTCGAGCATGTCGGGCAGGCCAACATGAGCGCCTACTTCGGCAAGATCATGCGCCTGCTGGCCCCCGGCGGACTGGTGATGAACCACGGCATTACCGCTGGCGGGCTTGAAAACCGGCAACTGGGTGCGGGCATGGGCGACTTCATTGAAAAATACATTTTTCCGGGCGGCGAGTTGCTGCACGTCAGCGCCGTTCTGGAACACCTGGCTCGCTCCGGACTGGAGATGGTCGATACCGAGAACCTGCGACCGCACTATGCCCGAACGCTTTGGGACTGGTCCGACGCGCTGGAGGCGCGGCTGGACGAAGCACGCGCCGTGCTGACTGGCGACGGCGGATCCGAACAAACCGAAAAAACCCTGCGTGCCTACCGCCTGTACCTGGCGGGCAGCGCCATGAGTTTTGAGCAAGGCTGGCTTGCGCTGCATCAGGTGCTGGCCATCCGGCCCTCGGGCGATGTGCAGGCCGAAGCCATCAAGGGCGCGCGCTCGGCCTACCCTTTCAGCAGGAACTACATGTACGGCTGAGCGCGCCTGATGGTGCGCAGGTCAGCCCCGCGGATGGTGCTCTGCATGCAGCAGCTTCAGGCGTTCGCGCGCCACATGAGTGTAAATCGTGGTGGTTGAAATGTCGGCGTGCCCCAACAGCATCTGAACGGCGCGCAAATCGGCGCCATGGTTCAGCAAATGGGTGGCAAAGGCATGGCGCAAGGTATGCGGTGACAGCGGTGAGTTGATGCAAGCGAGCCGCGCATACTTTTTGACCAGCATCCAGAACATCACCCGGCTCATGCCATGGCCGTGAGCTGTCACAAATAGGTCATCGGTCTGCTGGCCGCCCAGAATGGCGGGCCGCGCCCCGGCCAGGTAAAGCACGATCCATTCACGCGCCACCTGGCCGAAAGGCACCAGCCGCTCGGTGCTGCCCTTGCCCATTACGCGCAGCACGCCTTCATTCAAGCCGACATGAAAAGTCTTGAGCCCGACCAGTTCACTGACACGCAGGCCGCTGGCATACATCAGTTCCAGCATGGCGCGGTCGCGAAGTCCGAGCGGCGTATCGTCATCGGGCGCAGCCAGCAAAGACTCGACCTGCGCCTCGGACATCACCTTGGGAACCCGCAGCGCCTGCTTGGCTGATTGAAGCTTCAGGGTTGGATCGGCTGCAATGAAATTTTCGCGCAGCGCCCAGCGAAAGTAACGCTTGAATACCGTCAGGCAGCGGTTGGCTGACGTGGCTTTCGTCACGCCATGCCGGAATGAAAAGTAAGCCTTGAGATCATTTTCTTCGGTAGCGTCGAGCTTGCGGTGCTGCTGCTCTTTTGCGCCAAGCCAGACCCCATAAAGCGACAGGTCGCGCCGGTAAGCAGCCAGCGTGTTTTTTGACAGTCCGTCCTCCAGCCACAAGGCGTCGATAAACGCATCAATGCTGGACTGGCTTTGTGGGTGCATGGTAGTGGCGACAGAAAAAGTAAAAAGCCGCCCTCACAGGCAGCTTCTTGGAGTGGGCGATTTGAAAAGAACGTGGTCGAAACGACGAATCAATCGAGCTTGAGCTTGGACGTCTCAACCACTTTTTTATACACGTCGTACTCGGCCTTGATTTGCGCCGCAAACTGCTCTGGCGTGTTGGCAACAATCAGCGAGCCGGTGTCCTCGATGCGTTTACGAACCGCCGGGTCTTCGAGCGACTTTTTCACGCCGGCGCTAACCTTGTCAACCACCTCTTTCGGCAGGCCCTTGGGTCCCACAATGCCGTAATAAGCCATGCGGTTCACGGGCTCCAGCCCAACTTCCTTGAAAGTCGGCACATCAGGCAGAACAGCCAGGCGCTGCGGCGCAGCCACCACAATCGGAATCAGGCGCTTTTGCAGCACGAAGGGCAAGGTCGAAGGCAGGTTGTCAAAAATAATCAGGACCTGGCCTGCTACCGTGTCATTCAGGGCCGGACCCGATCCGCGGTAGGGGATGTGCGTAACGAAAGTGTTGCTCAGGCTTTTATACAACTCCATCTGCAGATGGGCAATGCTGCCAGTACCTGACGATGCAAACGAGTATTTCCCGGGATTTTTCTTGAGCTCGGCCACGAACTCCTTGTAGTTGCGCGCAGGAAAACTCGGATGCACCGCAATGATGTTGGGCGTCGCGGCAATATTGATGATGGGCGTGAAATCCGTCAGCGGGTTGTACGGGATTTTCGGATTGATGGCCGGATTGGCTGCGGTGGTGGACACCGTGGCAATGCCCAGCGTGTAGCCGTCGGGCGTGGCGCGGGCTGTTTCAGTGGCGCCAATCACGCCACCGCCGCCCGCCCTGTTTTCAACAATTACCACCTGGCCCAGCGCCTTGCCCAGCGGATCAGCCATTACACGGCCAATAATGTCGGTCGTTCCACCCGGAGCAAACGGAATCTGCAGCTTGACCACCTTGTTTGGATACCCTTGCGCCAGCGCAGCGCCCGTTGCAGCCGTCAAGGCGAGGGCAGACAGAGTGAACAGATAACGACGTTTCATAGTCAATTCCTTCGCATAAAACAATCACGGATCGTAAACCCAAGATCGTGTTTTGCCACTTGTGGAATACGCATAGGGGCAAACCCCAATCAATTACGGTTATTCTCAGCCGGGTGAATTACGCGCAGCTTCTTTTTCCCGACTTTTCCCTGATTGTTTGTGGTTACCTGCTCTGCCGTTACACCGCCCTTGGCCGCACGGTCTGGGAACAGGTGGAAAGCCTGGTGTATTACTTTCTCTTTCCGGTCTTGCTGTTTCAGTCGATTGTCAAAAGCCCGCTGGATCTGGGTGCTACCTCCAGCCTGATTGGCGCAGGCCTGTTTCTGGGGCTGGCCGGCATTGCAATGGCTTACAGCTTGCCGCACCTGCCCTGGCTGGGCCGGCACATTGATGCGCGCGAGCATGCGGCCAGCGCCCAGGTGGCTTTTCGCTTCAACTCTTTTATCGGCCTGGCCCTGGCTGACCGATTGGCAGGCAGCCAGGGTGTGCAGCTGATTGCCGTGCTACTTGGTGTGTGCGTGCCCTTGTTCAATATTGCCGCAGTGTGGCCAATGGCTCGACACGCGCAGCGCGGCTTCCTGCGCGAACTGGTGCGCAACCCGCTGATCCTGGCCACCGCCACCGGCCTGGCAGCGAACTTGCTGGGATTTTCCCTGCCGGACTGGTCGGCGCCTACGCTAGCGCGCATTGGTGCTTCGGCCATCGCGCTGGGCTTGATGGCAGCCGGTGCAGGCATGCAGTTTGGCCATCTGTCGCAGGCTAAAACGCTGGCTGTGACGGTGTTGTCGATACGGCATTTTTTCCTGCCCATCGTGGCGCTGGGCCTGGCCAGGGCCTTTGGACTGTCGGCAGTCCAGGCTACCGTCCTGCTGGCGTTTTCTGCACTCCCGACCGCCTCCAGCGCCTACGTACTGGCAGCGCGCATGGGCTACAACGCCGGTTATGTGGCGGGACTGGTCACCTTGTCCACCCTGCTTGGCATTGTGAGTTTGCCGTTTGCGCTGGGTGTGCTGCGCTGATGGCAAGGCGTGATGGCAAGGCGTTGACACGCAGGAGGAATTTGCTATACATTTAATAGCTGCTTGCGCCCGCTCCTCAAGCGCAGGGTGACGATTTCATCATGAATATGCGGAATTATTGGCCAAGCGCCCACACCACATGCTCCCGAACCACCTCACTGGGGTGATCGGCGCGGGACTGCAAGCTTGCCCGCAAGCTGGCCTCCTGCGCAACCCTGGCGCGCAGGGCATTGCCCATGGCGACGGCAATGTTGCGCAGCCAGCGTTCATGGCCAATACGGCGAATCGGGCTGCCTTCGGTAAAGCGCAAAAACGCTTCTTCGGTCCAGCCGAACAGGGTCACGAGCTGCTGGCCCGTCAGGCCCTGACGCTCATCAAAGTCAGGCAAGGCGCTGCGCTGGGCAAACTTGTTCCACGGGCAAACCAGCTGGCAGTCATCGCAGCCGTAAATGCGGTTGCCCATCAAGTGGCGAAGTTCCAGCGGAATCGGCCCGGCGTGTTCAATCGTCAGGTAAGAAATGCAACGCCGTGCATCGAGCTTGTGCGGCGCAACGATGGCCTGCGTCGGGCATACGTCAATACAGGCGCTGCAGGTTCCGCAATGCGGGGTGACCGGCGCGCTGGGCGGCAAGGCAATATCGACATAAATTTCGCCGAGGAAAAACATCGACCCTGCCTCGCGGTTAAGCAGCAGCGTGTGCTTGCCGCGCCATCCCTGGCCGCTACGCGCCGCCAGTTCGGCTTCGAGCACCGGGGCCGAGTCAGTAAAGGCGCGGTGGCCCAGCTGCTCCACATGGGCGGCAATTTTTTCGCTGAGTTTTTGCAGCCGGGCGCGCATGACCTTGTGATAGTCGCGGCCCCGGGCATAGACCGAGACAATGCCCTCGGCGGGCCGCTCAAGGCGGCTGAACTCCATGGCCTGCCATTCGCCCGGTCTGGTGGGGGTGGACGCCGGCAAATAATCCATCCGCGCCGTGATGACGCTGACCGTGCCTGGAATCAATTCTGCCGGCCGCGCCCTTTTAAGCCCGTGCGCCGCCATGTAATGCATGTCACCATGAAAACCGGCGGCCAGCCAGGCCGATAATCCGGGTTCGGCTGACGACAAGTCAATACCTGCTATGCCTATTTGCGAAAATCCAAGCTCGCGCGCCCACGTTTGAATTTGAGAAACGAATTGATGACTGTTCAACTGATTGCAGATCGGCATCCGCTGATTGTAAAAAACATGACCTGGCAGGATGAGGCCTCAACCGAATCCTTTGCGCAGACGCTGGCCAGCCAGCCCGCCATCAGCCGTGCGCTGATCGAGCTGCAAGGCGATCTGGGCGCCGGCAAGACGACCTTCGTGCGCCACCTCCTGAAGCGCCTGGGCGTGCAGGGCCGTATCAAAAGCCCAACATATGCGGTAGTGGAGCCTTACATATTAGCTGCATCGAACCTGAACTCGGGCCACAATCCGGATTTGTCCATCTGGCACTTTGATTTTTACCGCTTCAATGATCCGCGCGAGTGGGAAGAAGCCGGGTTTCGCGATATTTTCGCCAGCCCCGGGCTCAAGCTGGTCGAGTGGCCGGAAAAAGCAGGTGCTCATTTGCCCCAACCCGACCTGGTGATCGATATTGAAATGCTGCCCGACGAGACCCGCTCTATCACCCTGACGGCGTATACCCCCACGGGGGCGGAGTTGCTCGCATGAAAAACAAAAAGTCTTCTGCTGTGGGTCTGAGTCGCCGCCATGCCTTGCAGATGGGCAGCGTGGTGCTTTTGCTGGGCACACAGCACATTGCCCGGGGCGCCACGATTGTGGCGGTGCGCGTCTGGCCTTCCAGGGACTACACGCGGCTGACCATCGAGTCAGACAGCGAAATCAAGGCACGCCAGTTTTTCATCCCCGAGCCGCCGCGCCTGGCAGTCGACATCGAGGGCATTGACTTGATTCCGGCGCTGCGCGAACTGGTTGGCAAGGTGAAATCAGACGACCCGAATATTTCCGGCATTCGCGTCGGGCAAAACGCACCGGGCGTGGTACGGCTGGTGATGGACCTGAAACGGCCCATGCTGCCGCAGGTGTTCAGCCTGGCGCCTGTAGCCGCTTACCAGCACCGGCTGGTACTTGATCTTTATCCGGCGACCCCTGCGGACCCGCTGGAAGCGCTGATTGCTGAACGGCTTGCAGACAACCGCGGCCAGACTTCTGCGGCTCCAGCTGCTGCTGCTGCGGCTGCCGCTGCGTCAAACAACGCTGCCGGCGCTGGCAGTGATCCGCTCGGCAACCTGATGGCGCAGCAATCCGGCAAGGCTGCTTCGACTTCGCCTTTGCCTTCTCCCTCCTTCTCTTCTTCGGGCGTTGCCTCCAGCTCCGCCAAACCGTCCAGCGCCAGACCGCCAATCATCGCTTCCGTGGAAAAAGACCGTCTGCCGGTGGCCGTGGCACCCAGCCCCCAGGCTGAGACAGCACCGCCTTCAAAGGGCACTACAGCAAGCCGCATCGAAGCCAAGACGGATCGCCTCGTCATCGTCGCCCTGGACCCGGGCCATGGCGGTGAAGACTCAGGCGCTGTCGGTCCGGGCGGCACCCGTGAAAAAGATGTGGTGCTGCAAATCGCGCATCGCCTGCGCGACCGCATCAACCAGCAGCCCAATATGCGCGCTTACCTCACACGCGATGCGGATTTCTTTGTGCCGCTTCACATTCGCGTGCAAAAGGCACGCAGCGTAAAAGCCGATCTGTTTATCAGCCTGCATGCGGACGCTTTTTTTACCGCCGTTCCGCAGGGCGCCAGTGTCTTTGCACTCAGCGAAAAAGGCGCGTCCAGCAGCGCCGCGCGCTGGATAGCCGACAAGGAAAACTCGGCCGACCTGGTGGGCGGCATCAATGTCAAGGCCAAGGATGCGCAGCTTCAAAAAGCCATGTTCGACATGAGCACCACGGCGCAGATCAATGACAGCCTGAAGCTGGGCAGCGCCATGCTGGGCGAGATCGGCAATGTCGGAAAGCTGCACAAGGCCAGGGTCGAGCAGGCCAGTTTTGCCGTGCTGAAGGCGCCCGATATTCCCAGTGTGCTGGTGGAAACCGCCTTTATCAGCAACCCCGGTGAAGAAGCCCGGCTGCGCAGTGATGAGCACCAGATACAGCTTGCCGATGCGCTGATGCGCGGCATTTCGCGCTACTTCGCCAGAAATCCGCCGCTGGCACGCAACCGCGCCTTGTAGTCATTGGGTATACCGGGCGGGCAAGCCCTGATGAAAATCCCTTGTTTGCACGATAGATCAATACGACAGTCAGCAGCGATTTTTTCCTACAGACTGTCATTGTTCATGGCCTTACACTGAAATTACAGGCTACGCCAAGACCTCATAATGAGTGAATCCTTGACGAGGCAGCCTGGATTTACCAGAAAAGGTGACCTTATGAAGATGAAAATTTTGACGTCGGCAGCCACTGCTGCCCTGATTGCCCTGACCGGCTGCGGGACCAACCCCACCAATGCACAAGTTGGTACGGCAACGGGTGCGGTGCTGGGCGGCGTGGCCGGCAATGCGGTATTTGGCAACACGCTGGGAACCGTCGGTGGCGCAGCCGCTGGTGCCGTGATCGGTAACGAAGTCGGCAAGAAACGCTGAAACAGATAATTACTGCCCTGCCTTGATTCAGTCAGACAGGGTAAATCAGCGAATTAAGAATCATCTCGCTGTCATACACACAAAGACGACGCCTGAATTTCAGGGTGTCGTCTTTTTTCATGATCTCGTCGATATAGCGACCCACGTTGTAAACCTCGCTGATGCCCCCGGGCCTGGTGCGAAAAACGGCATAGTGGGCCTCGGCGTGAATCACACCTTCTTCAAATGACAAAATACGCGCCGGACTGACCACATGGCGCGTGTAATACGGCGCATGAAAAATGGTCTGGGTCACGCCATAGACCCGGTCTTTCATCATTCCCTGACTCTCAAGCGCCATCAGTGCCAGCGGCAAGCCGCGTTCATGATTTTCACGCGCCTGCAGTGTGTAGCTGCCGTCCTCGACGAAAAAGCCCGGCCAGTCGTCAAAACGCTTGTCGTCCAGGGCAGCGGCGTAGGCCGCATTGAACTGGTCAACCTGAAATTGCAGCAGCAAGCGTTCCATCATCGGGTCCGCCATCTCTTGATCAATGCTTGATGAATCAGCGGTCATAGGCTCATGACTTTCTTCCAGTAAGCGTACATGCTGCGAATCAGCGTTTCGGTGACCATGTGTTCGGTCGCCTCAACGCCAGTGCCGCCCAGCTCGCACAGCGTTGCCCCACTTTCGCCAGCCTGCGTGAAACCGCCCTGGCTGAACTCGATGACCTCGCCATCGTCGGCACTCACAAAACCTGCCGGGCCGAACAGATTGGCCTGGCGCAGACGGCGCCGCGTCATCTCGGGCGTGTCGTCGGCAAAACCGAAATGCGTCCAGACAAAGTCGAACTCGCCT
>JAYWDL010000221.1:0-5039 GCA_043779865.1 Polaromonas sp. | reverse complement strand
GTGGTTGATCTGGATTTCCGCCGTATTGACGGTTTGGTCGATGATTTATTACCTGCAAAAAGCCATACCGGAAATTCGCGCGCGCGCCAAATGAGCGCCTTCGACATACCAATCCAGGCGTGCCGCTGATGAACGCGGCGGTGCCCGAAAGCGCGCTGGTACGGGCCATGCCGACAGTGTTTGTGCTGATCTGGAGTACAGGGTTCATCGTCGCCAAGTTCGGATTGCCCTACGCACCGCCACTGACCTTTCTGGCGATGCGCTATGCGCTGTCGATAGCCTGCTTCCTCATCTGGATTGCGCTGGCACGTGCTGCGTGGCCGCGCGGTGGGCGACAGTGGCTGCACCTGGGCGTCACTGGCGTGCTTATGCACGCGGGCTACCTGGGCGGCGTGTGGGTGGCGGTCAAGAGCGGCATGGGTTCCGGCCTGGCGGCCCTGATTGTGGGGCTGCAACCGGTCTTGACGGCGCTCTGGGTTTCCGGCACCCACGCGCCGGGTGGGGCTACTCAGGCTGAAAGCAGGGTGACGCCGCGCCAATGGGCCGGACTCATGCTTGGCCTGGGTGGCTTGCTGCTGGTGGTTGCCCGAAAATTTGGCGCTGGCAGCGAGGTAACAGCGCTCACGCTGGGTGCTGCGGTGCTGGCACTGTTCAGCATCACGGCGGGCACGCTTTACCAAAAGCGCTTTGTGCAGTTTGCCGACGTGCGCACAGCCAATGCGATTCAGCTGACAGCGGCCTTATTGGTTACCTTGCCCCTCGTGTTCTTCGAACATGAAGCCGTGGTGTGGAACCGTGATTTTCTGGGGGCCATGGCATGGTCTGTTTTGGTCTTGACGCTGGGCGGTAGTTCCCTGCTGTACCTGCTGATTCAGCGCGGTGCGGCCACGGCGGTGACGAGTCTGCTCTACCTTGTGCCACCCACCACGGCGCTGATGGCCTGGGCGCTGTTTGACGAGCCCATTACAACCGTCACGCTGGCGGGCACGGCCCTTACCGCTTTGGGTGTGAGCCTCGTCGTTCGGCCTGCGAAGGCGACTTCGGTGTAGTGGCGGTTGGCTGGTCCGGCCGGCCGGTTTTCTTCCAGGGTTCTTCCGAGAAATGCGCCGCCAGAAAATCGATGAGCAGACGAATGCGTCGCGGCGCATCAGGGCGGTGCGGCACCAGCCAGTGAATGTCCGCATCCGGCATAGAATAGCCGGGAAGCACCCGGACGAGGTCACCACGGGCCAGTTGCGGTGCAATATCCCACAGGCTGCGCAGCATGATGCCCCGGCCATCAAGGCACCAGTCGCGAACCAGCTCACCCGAGTTGCTGGCCAGCGGCCCATGCACCCGAACCTGCGCGGGCGATTTGTCACGGTCTCGCTGGAGTTGCCACTGGTCGAACGCAGGCCCACCGGTGATGCTCCTGTCACCGCCATTTTCCCGGACGATCAGGCAAGCGTGCTCTTGCAGCGAGTCAAGGCTCTTCACAGACCCGTGCTTGCCGAGGTACGCTGGCGAGGCAACCAGCACGCGCTGGTTGCGGGCGAGCCGGCGCGATACCCACTGGGCTGTTTGCCGGCCCTTCGCCGTCCACAGCCAGATAGCGCCATCGAAGCGCTCGGCCGCGAGATCGGGCAATTGCTCGGTGAGCTGCAGCTGGATTTCGGTGCGTGGGTGGCGCTCCTGAAAGCGCGCCAATGCGGGGCCAAGCCACACACGCCCAAAGCCAAACGTGGATGCCAGACGAATCAGGCCTGTGGGCTCTGACTGCCCTTCCTGCAATTGCGATTCGAGTGCGGTGAAGCCCTGCAGCAAAACCATCGCCCTGGCGCACACCATCTCGCCTTCTGCAGTCACGCTCACGCGGCGCGTGGTGCGCTGGAACAGGCGCTGCCCTATTTTTGCCTCCAGCGCCGCCAGGCGCTTGGTCACGACCGGTGCGGTAACGCCCAGCTGGAGCGCCGCAGCCGCAAGGCTGCCGTGGTCGCGTACAGCGACAACCAGTTCCAGATCACTGCGTTCCATTCATGCCTTTTCGGGAACAATCAATTGCCAGATTATTGCTTGAAACATCGAATATGCTGATGCAAAATAACGGCAATGCAAGCCTGCGACAGCATTCACCTCTTCAGTCACACTGCACTTTCTGTTGCGTTGGCGCAGGGATGGGCTGCCTGGGCGGCCGACCGCATCCTGACACGAGGCAGGTGCTTTTGATGTCGATTGATGTCGATGTTTGAGGGCTCCCACTCCTTGGAGGTGCAGGGGCCTGCGGGTCGTCTGCACACCCTGCGTGGCGGGCGCGGCGCACCGCTGCTGCTGATGCATGGGCATCCACAGTCGCATGTCATGTGGCATGCGGTGGCGGAGGTGCTTGCCAGGTCGTTTACCGTGGTTTTGATGGATTTGCGAGGCTATGGTGATTCAGAGCGAGTTGCCAGTGATCCAGCGCATCATGCTTACTCCAAACGTTCCATGGCACTCGATGCCGCAGCCGTC
The DNA here is from genome assembly GCA_043779865.1 of Polaromonas sp. Classification (GTDB taxonomy): domain Bacteria; phylum Pseudomonadota; class Gammaproteobacteria; order Burkholderiales; family Burkholderiaceae_C; genus Polaromonas. The sequence goes on along the minus strand of JAYWDL010000221.1, from coordinate 2,552 downwards.
CTGCACTATCACGGCTTTGACCAGTGCCAGGTACTTGCCCATGACCGCGGCGCGCGCGTTGCGCACCGTCTGGCGCTTGACCATCCTGCGCGGGTTCAGCGGCTGATGCTGCTGGACATCGCGCCGACGCTGGGCATGTACGAAAACACCACCGACGCGTTTGCACGCGCCTACTGGCACTGGTTCTTTCTGATTCAGCCGCCGCCCCTGCCTGAAAGCCTGATCGACGCGGACCCGGTCGGCTATGTGCGCAGCGTCATGGGCAAGCGTCATGCCGGCCTGGCCGCTTTCGCGCCAGCTGCCCTGGCCGAGTACGAGCGCTGTGCGCAGATACCCGGAAGCGGCCAGAGTATCTGCGAAGACTATCGGGCTGCTGCCACCATCGACCTCGATCATGATCGCGCCGATATCGCTGCCGGGCGCAAGCTGGACCAGCCGCTGCGCGTACTCTGGGGCGAGCATGGTGCGGTGGGCAAGTGTTTCGATGTACTGGGGCTTTGGCGCGAGCGGGCTTCGTGCCTGACGGGCGCCAGCCTGCCTTGCGGACATTACATTGCGGAAGAAGCGCCGCAACTGTTACTCGCCGAGGTGCAGCGTTTTTTTGTAACTTGAATCAAGGATGAAGGCATGAGCAGCAACACCGGCAAGCAACGAATCGCGGTTATCGCAGGTGACGGAATTGGCAAGGAAACCATGCCAGAGGGCGTCCGGGTGATGGATGCCGCGGCACGCAAGTTCGGCATCGATCTGCACTTCGACCACTTTGATTTTTCGAGTTGGGATTACTACGAAAAGCACGGCCAGATGATGCCGGACAACTGGAAAGACCTCGTCGGCGGGCACGATGCCATTTATTTTGGCGCCGTCGGCTGGCCCGAGAAAATCGCTGACCATACATCGCTGTGGGGGTCACTGCTGCTGTTTCGCCGCGAGTTTGACCAATACATCAACCTGCGGCCTGCGCGCCTGATGCCTGGCATCATTGCGCCCGTGGTACGACGTGACGGGAGCGCTCGGGCGCCTGGCGAGATTGATTTTTATATTGTCCGGGAAAACACCGAGGGCGAATACTCCAGCATTGGCGGCAGGGCGTTTCCGGGAACCGAACGCGAGTTTGTACTTCAAGAGTCCGTCTTCACCCGCGTCGGCGTGGACCGCGTCTTGAAGTTCGCGTTCGAGCTGGCGAAGACGCGCCCCAAAAAGCATCTGACCAGCGCCACCAAGTCCAATGGCATTTCCATTTCCATGCCGTACTGGGACGAACGTGTCGTCGAAATGGCCAAGGCCTATCCTGGCATAAGGCTCGATAAATTTCATATCGACATCCTGACAGCCCACTTCGTGCAGCGACCCGACTTCTTTGATGTGGTGGTCGCCAGCAACCTGTTTGGCGATATCCTGAGCGACCTGGGGCCAGCTTGCACCGGCACCATCGGCATAGCGCCCAGTGCCAACCTGAACCCCGAGCGCAAGTTTCCCTCGCTGTTTGAGCCGGTGCACGGCTCTGCACCGGACATCGCCGGACGCAACATCGCCAACCCCATCGGTCAGATCTGGTGCGGTGCCATGATGCTCGAGTTTTTGGGTCACAAGGATGCGCACGACGGCGTCCTGTCAGCGATCGAGAAGGTGCTGCATCCTCAAAGTGGTGCACCACGAACGCCCGACCTTGGCGGCCAGGCCAGTACGGCCGATGTAGGTAAAGCCATCGCCGAGGCGGTGGCGCAACTCTGATATATGCCAAGCCCTGAAGCTTGTTCCTCAAGTGTGAACAACTGGACGAAGCACGCCTTTTCCTGGCTTTCGGGGTAGAAAAAGAGACTAGAATCCGCGTCCGCACGCTGTAAAAACTTGATGCTGTATTGACACGCTGGAGCTCCATGGCTCTAATGGGTTCAGCAGAAAAACTGCACATGCCGCTCCCGCTGACACCTTTATCACGGTGTCCCGGGAGATATTTTTTGAGACAGCCAGATTAACTTTCATTAACGAGGGGCTCCTTGTGAACAAAACAGAATTGATTGAGCACATTGCAAAACATGCAGATATTTCCAAGGCCGCCGCAACGCGCGCGCTGGAGTCCACCATCGGCGCGGTAAAAACAACGCTGAAAAAAGGAGGCTCTGTGTCCCTGGTGGGTTTCGGTACGTTTGCCGTCGGCAAACGCGCTGCACGCACCGGCCGCAACCCGCGTACCGGTGATGCGATTAAAATCAAGGCTGCCAAGGTTCCCAAGTTCCGTCCGGGCAAAGCGCTCAAAGACGCTTTGAACTGACAGGAACCATGTAGCGGTTTAAAGTGGGGTGCTTAGCTCAGTTGGTAGAGCAGCGCCCTTACACGGCGTAGGTCGGCGGTTCGAGCCCGTCAGCACCCACCACCCACTACCCATTGAATAAAAGGCGAACAAGGTTCGCCTTTTTTGTTTTCGGCCCCATGGGGCAGTTGTTCTGGAAGTACAGGAAATTCGAGATGTTTGATTTCATTCGCAAGCACACCAAAGTCACGATGGCGTTGCTGTTTTTGCTGATCGTTCCGTCCTTCATACTGTTCGG
>JAYWDL010000220.1:0-13708 GCA_043779865.1 Polaromonas sp. | reverse complement strand
CTTCCCGGGTGTCGGCACATCCTCAGGTGCGTATCGCGTTGCTTGACCTGCAGCGAAGTTTCCGCCAACTTCCCGGACTGGTGGCTGACGGCCGGGATATGGGCACCGTGGTGTTCCCCGACGCAACCCTGAAAATCTACCTGACCGCCAGCGCGCTTCACCGCGCCGAACGCCGGCACAAGCAGTTGATTTCAAAGGGAAATGCGATTACAATCGCCGTCATTCAACAGGATTTGGAAGCGCGCGACGCGAGGGACATGTCCCGCCAGGCCGCCCCGTTAAAACCTGCTGAAAACGCCCGGCTACTCGACAACTCTGATTTGACGGTTGAAAAATCGCTGGAGCAGGTCATCGGCTGGTGGCAAGGCACCCGGCCCTTTTGATCCACGACGCGCTTTCCTTTCATGGGGCGCAAGGTCAACAGGAAATTTTCGCAAACCGCGGTTTTACAAGTCGTTTAACCGCATAAACCATATCAAACCGCCGCAATCAGCTATAAAAACAATAGCAATTTTGCTATTGGAACCCTGTTCTGTGGACTAGGAAACTCATGTCTGAATCTTTTGCCGATCTGTTTAACGAATCATTGGAACGCTCCGAGATGCGCTCCGGTGAAGTCATCACCGCTGAAGTAGTGCGCATTGATCACAACCATGTGGTTGTGAACGCAGGCCTCAAGTCCGAGGCTTACATTCCTCTCGAAGAATTCAAGAACGACCAGGGCGAACTTGAAGTCCAGGTTGGTGACTTTGTTTCCGTGGCTATCGACTCGGTCGAAAACGGCTATGGCGATACCCTGCTGAGCCGCGACAAGGCCAAGCGCCTGGCTTCGTGGATGAGCCTGGAAAAAGCCCTGGAATCCGGCGAATTCGTCACCGGCCAGACCAGCGGCAAAGTCAAGGGCGGCCTGACCGTTCTGGTCAACGGCATCCGCGCCTTCCTGCCCGGCTCGCTCATCGACACCCGCCCCATCAAGGACTTGTCTCCGTACGAGAACAAGACCATGGAATTCAAGGTCATCAAGCTGGACCGCAAGCGCAACAACGTGGTTCTGAGCCGCCGCGCCGTGGTCGAAGCCAGCATGGGTGAAGAACGTGCCAAGCTGATGGAAACCCTGAAAGAAGGCTCTGCCGTCAAGGGAATCGTCAAGAACATCACCGAATACGGTGCATTCGTTGACCTGGGCGGCATTGACGGATTGCTGCACATCACCGACATGGCATGGCGTCGCGTGCGTCACCCAAGCGAAGTGGTGACGGCTGGCCAGGAAATCGTGGCCAAGATCCTGAAGTTCGACACCGAGAAAAACCGCGTGTCACTGGGTCTGAAGCAGATGGGCGACGACCCATGGATGGGCGTGAACCGCCGCTACCCACAAAGCACCCGCCTGTTCGGCAAGATCACCAACATTGCCGACTACGGCGCGTTTGTGGAACTCGAACCCGGCATTGAAGGCCTGGTCCACGTGTCCGAAATGGACTGGACGAACAAAAACGTTGCTCCAAGCAAGCTCGTGGCTCTGGGCGACGAAGTCGAAGTCATGGTTCTGGAGATCGACGAAGACAAGCGCCGTATCAGCCTGGGCATGAAGCAGTGCAAGGCCAACCCATGGCAAGAATTTGCCGTGGAAACCAAGCGCGGTGACCGCGTCAAGGGCCCGATCAAGTCGATCACCGACTTAGGCGTCTTTGTGGGCCTTGCTGCCGGTATCGACGGTCTGGTGCACTTGTCTGACCTGTCGTGGAACGAGCCCGGCGAAGCCGCTGTTCGCAACTACAAAAAGGGCCAGGAAGTCGAAGCGATTGTGCTGGCTGTCGATGTGGACCGCGAGCGTATCTCCCTGGGTATCAAACAGCTTGATTCCGACCCGTTCACCACCTTCGTGTCGATCAACGACAAGGGTGCGATTGTGACCGGCAAGGTCAAGACGGTTGACGCCAAGGGCGCCGAGATCGATCTGGGCGAAGACATTATTGGCTACCTGCGCGCCAGCGAAATCAGCCGTGACCGCGTTGAAGATGCGCGCAACGTCCTGAAAGAAGGCGACGAAGTCTCTGCAGTGGTGGTGAACGTGGATCGCAAGACCCGCAACATCCAGCTCTCGGTCAAGGCCAAGGACAACGCTGACCAGCAAGAAGCCATGGCCAACCTGAGCCAGCAGTCCTCGCGCGAGAGCGCCGGCCTGACCAGCCTGGGCGCCCTGCTTCGCGCCAAGCTGGACAACAGCGAGAAGTAAATAGCTTGTGGGACAGACCATGCAACGCAGCAACGCTGCCTGCATGCTCTGTCCCCAACATGCTAGTTTCCCATGACCCGAAGCGATTTAGTTGAAGAACTGGCAGCCCGATTCAGCCAGCTGACGCACCGCGACGCCGAATATGCCGTCAAGACCCTACTTGATGCCATGAGCGACGCACTGGTGCGTGGCAACCGGATTGAAATCAGGGGTTTTGGCAGCTTCTCCATCAATCGGCGTCCTCCCCGCATGGGACGAAATCCCCGGTCCGGAGAAAGTGTCGCCATCCCTGAAAAACGGGTGCCTCATTTCAAACCGGGAAAGGCATTGCGGGAAGTTGTCGATGCACGAACCGAAGAATTGCTCACGGTCCGGAATTCCAGCTAAGGTCTTCCGGCTTCCCCTTGGCAGGCTGGCTACAATTGCCAAACCACTGGGGGGGGATTGCCGTTGAAATACCTGACGTGGCTGCTCAAGGCAGCCATTTTTTTTACACTTTTTGCTTTTGCACTGAATAACCAGCAAATGGTTGCGGTGTATTTCTTTTTTGGCACTTTGTGGCAGGCGCCGCTGGTGCTGGTAGTTCTGGCCGCTTTTGCCTGCGGCCTGACACTGGGTGTTTTTGTCATGATGCCGCGTTGGTGGAAGAAACCCAAAGCAGCACCACGCCATGGTTCAGGCGCATCTACAGAAGAGACTGATAAGCATCCCGCCCCGCTTCACCATGGAATTTGATTTCACATGGGTCCTGCTCGGGTTTCCGGTCGCCTTCACGCTGGGCTGGCTGGCTTCGCGGCTGGATCTGAGACAACTGCGCATAGAGAACCGCCAGGCACCAAAAGCTTATTTCAAGGGCCTGAATTTCCTGCTCAACGAGCAGCAAGACCAGGCCATTGATGCTTTCATCGAAGCGGTCCAGAACGACCCCGACACGTCCGAGCTGCACTTTGCGCTAGGCAACCTGTTTCGCCGCCGCGGCGAGTACGAGCGCGCCGTGCGGGTACATGAGCATTTGATGTCACGCGGCGATTTGACCCAGCCCGAACGCGAGCGCGCCCAGCATGCGCTGGCGCTCGACTTCCTGAAAGCCGGTTTGCTGGATCGCGCTGAAGCCGCACTGCGCAAACTTGAAGGTACGCCGTTCGAAGAAGAAGCCCGGCTTGCGCTGCTGTCCATTTACGAGCGCTCCCGGGACTGGGCCAATGCCACGAAAATTGCAGCCCGGCTGGGCAGCTCAAGCCATGGCAGTTTCAGCACCCGGCAGGCGCATTACCTGTGCGAGCAAGCCAGCGCTTCTGTCGCTTCAGGCGATACCACAAAAGCACTGGAGACCCTGACGCAAGCCGCTGCCATGGCACCCGCATCAGCCCGGCCGCTGATGGATCTGGCAAAGCTGCAAAACCAGTTGGGCCAGATGAAGGACGCATTACAGACCTTGCTCAAGCTGACCAAATCGGCACCCCAGGCCCTGCCTCTGGCTGCCGGCCTGTTGGCCAACATCGCCCAGAACAGTGGCGAGCAGCCAGCCACGCTGGCACTGTTAAAGGCCAGCTATGCCCAAGCTCCTTCAATTGATGTGATTGAAGCCATCGTTAAACTTGAAAAAGACCCGGCAACCGCACGCCAGTGGTATGCCCAGCATCTGGAGCGCGAAGTTTCGCTGGTGGCTGCCGGCAAATGGATTGCCGGCGAAAAGCTTGAGGATGAACACCACCATGCACTGGTTCAGCGTGCGCTGGATCAAGCCACAAAACCCCTGATGCGCTACCGCTGCGCCGCCTGCGGCTTTGAGGCAACCCAGCATTTCTGGCACTGCCCCGGCTGCCAGGCTTGGGACAGCTACCCCGCTCGCCGTATTGAAGAGCTGTAACCCGCGACCCCTTACGCACAAGATGACATTTCTCCCGACACCCGAAAACCTTTTGTCAGCCCGCGTTCTGGTGGTCGGCGACGCCATGCTGGACCGCTACTGGTACGGTGCGGTGGACCGCATCTCGCCCGAAGCGCCCGTTCCTGTCGTACGAGTGACGCGTACCGAAGAACGCATCGGCGCGGCTGCCAATGTGGCTTACAACATCGTGACGCTGGGCGCGCAGGCGTCGCTGCTGAGCGTGGTAGGCGAAGATGAGGCCAGTCACCAACTGGAAGCGCTGGTGGCCAAAACCGGCATCACGCCTTACTTTGGCCGCGACGCAAAGCTGAAGACCACGGTCAAGCTGAGAGTGATTGGACGCCAGCAGCAGTTGCTGCGTCTGGATTTTGAAAACACACCTGAAAACGAAGTGCTGGCATCGCAATCGGCGACATTTGAAAAACTCTATCCACAGCATGATGCCGTGCTGTTTTCCGACTATGGCAAGGGTGGCCTGGCGCATATCGTTTCGATGATTGCCCAGGCACGTGCTGCAGGCAAGGCAGTCCTGGTCGATCCGAAAGGTTCGGACTATGCACGCTATAAAAATGCCAGCGTCATCACTCCTAACCGCGCCGAACTGGAGCAGGTGATTGGCCCCTGGAGCGACGAATCGGAGCTTGGAGTCAAAGCGCATAACCTGCGCACCTTGCTAAACCTGCAAGCCGTGCTGGTGACACGCAGTGAGGAAGGCATGACACTTTTTGATTCCCAGGGCGAGTTGCATGTTCCGGCGCTGGCCAGAGAGGTATTTGACGTCACCGGCGCTGGCGATACCGTCATTGCGACACTCGCCACGATGGTTGCTGCAGGCCTAAGCCTGCGCAAGGCAGTTCCCATTGCCAACCGTGCAGGCGGCATCGTCGTGGGCAAATTCGGTACAGCCACAGTCAATTACAGCGAGCTGTTTGCATCGCCTTGAAACCTGCAGCGCACTGAAACCCGAGGAAATTCTCCATGAAAATCGTAGTCACCGGCGCCGCCGGCTTCATTGGCAGTAATCTGGTCAAGGGCCTCAACGCCCGTGGCATTGACAACATCATTGCCGTCGATGACCTGACGCAAGGTGACAAATTCCGGAACCTGGCCGACCTGAAAATTGCCGATTATGTCGATGCAGGCGACTTTTACGACCAGTTTGCCGACGGTGCTTTTGGTCAGATCGAAGCGGTGTTCCATGAGGGAGCCTGCAGCGACACCATGGAGCTGGATGGCAAATACATGATGGACAACAACTACACGTTGTCGTGCGCCTTGTTTCGCGCCTGCCGCACCCGCAACACGCGCCTGCTGTATGCCTCGTCGGCCGCGACCTACGGCGGCGCTGACGCTTTCAGCGAATCACCTGAATTCGAAAAGCCGCTCAATGTGTACGGCTACTCCAAACTGCTTTTTGACCAGCGCATGCGGCGCGAACTCGGTGCACAGTTTGAAAATACGCAGACGCAGGTCGCCGGCTTTCGGTACTTCAACGTCTATGGTTCCCGCGAACAGCACAAGGGCCGCATGGCCAGCGTGGCTTTTCACCAGTTCAACCAGTTTCAGGCCGAGGGCAAGGTCAAGCTATTTGGCGATTACGGCGGTTACGCAGCTGGTGGACAGATGCGCGACTTTGTTTTCATCGACGATGTAGTGGCGGTGAACCTCTGGTTTTTTGACCATCCAGAAAAATCTGGCATCTTCAACCTCGGCACCGGCCGGGCGCAGCCCTTTAATGACGTCGCCCTTGCCGTTGTCAACACCTTGCGCCAAAGCCAGAATGCGGTGCCGTTAAGCCTTGAAGATGCCGCGCGCGCTGGCATGATTGACTACATCAAATTTCCCGAGGCGCTGGTTGGCAAGTACCAGAGCTACACGCAGGCGGATTTGAGCGCCCTGCGCGCAGCAGGCTGCCTGCATGCTTTTGCCGATGTGCAAACAGGTGTGGCGGCTTACATGCAGTCGCTGAGCACCGCCAGAAGCTAGGGTTTTCATGTTGAAAGACTACTCCAGGTGGTCAACCCGGCGTGAAACCCATCCGTTATCAGAAAAGGGCATCCTGAGCGATCAGGATGGTCACTCTTGTGCTTTCATCCAACTTTTAAGGAGCTTTCTTATGTTCAAGAAATTTCTGGCGTTTTTCGCCGCCATGTCCATCTTTGCAGCGTTTGCTGCGGTTGACGTCAACAAGGCCACTGAAGCCGAGCTTGACGGCCTCAAGGGCATCGGTCCTGTCACCACCCGACTGATTGTTTCGGAGCGAAAAAAAGCCGACTTCAAGAGCTGGGACGATTTCATCAGCCGTGTTAAAGGCGTGGGTGAAAAAAATGCCGCCAAGTTCTCCGCAGAAGGCCTGACCGTCGGCGGCACCAGCTACAAAGGCTCGACCGGCACACAAACCAAGGCAGATGCCAAAGCCGACGCCAGCAAAACCAGCAAGTCCCTTCCTGAAAAAGCAAAGGACGCCGCCGTCTCTACAAAAGACGCCGCCAAGGATGCCGCTGTCAGCACGAAGGATGCCGTGACACCAAAGAGCGACACCACGGCGAAGGCTAAAAAAGACGACAAGGCTGATGCAGCTAAACCGGCAGCCAGTGCCGCCAGGAAATAAGCTGGATTTACCCCTAAAAAAACCCGCTGAGTGGCGGGTTTTTTTATGCGCAGTTGCGATGCAGGCTCGGGTGCTCAACCCATGTGCAAACCGCCATTAAGAGAGAAGTCCGCACCTGTGGCGTATCCGCCCTCGTCAGAAGCGATCCAGGAAATGATGGAGGCAATCTCTTCCGGTTTACCCAGACGCTTGGCAGGCACACCGGCAACAATTTTCTCCAGCACTTCAGGGCGAATCGCATTGACCATGTCAGTGCCGATGTAGCCCGGGCTGACCGTGTTCACCGTCACGCCTTTGCTGGCGACTTCCTGTGCCAGCGCCATGGTGAAACCGTGCAGGCCGGCCTTGGCGGTGGAATAGTTCACCTGGCCAAACTGGCCTTTCTGGCCATTGACGGAAGAGATGTTGATGACGCGTCCGAAACCGGCCTCAACCATGCCGTCAATGGCCTGCTTGGTCACATTGAACATGCTGTTGAGATTGGTCGAGATCACGGCATCCCAGTCGGCCTTGCTCATCTTGCGGAACTGGCCATCACGCGTAATGCCCGCGTTGTTCACCAGCACGCTGACCTGGCCATGCGCTGCCTTGACCTTGTCGAAGGCCGCCACGGTGGAATCCCAATCGGCCACGTCGCCCACAGAAGCATAAAAGGTATAGCCCAGCGCTTTTTGCTCGTCGAGCCATTTGGTGAAGTCCCGTGTAGGGCCACAGCCGGCGATTACCGTGAAGCCATCTTTGGCCAGCCGCTGGCAGATGGCGGTTCCGATGCCGCCCATGCCACCCGTTACATACGCTACTTTGTTGCTCATTGTCTTCTCCTTGATTCGTTAATTTTTGCGAAACTGTTTTGCTATTGATTTAATAGCTTCTTACGCCCGAGTGACAAGCGCAAGAACCTGTTTTACCTGATATTCAGCGTTCCAGTGTGAGGGCAACCCCCATGCCGCCGCCAATACACAGGCTGGCAATGCCTTTTTTGGCATCGCGGCGTACCATCTCGTGCAGCAGCGTGACCAGAATGCGACAACCAGACGCGCCAATCGGGTGGCCGATCGCAATCGCGCCACCGTTGACGTTGACTTTGCTGGTGTCCCAGCCCATTTCCTGGTTCACCGCGCAGGCTTGTGCCGCGAAGGCCTCATTGATTTCAAGCAGGTCAAGGTCCTGCGCTTTCCAGCCGGCACGCTCAAGCGCCTTGGTTGATGCAGGGACCGGGCCCATGCCCATGTAGGCCGGGTCCAGCGCTGCGGTGGCGTAACTGGCAATACGGGCCAGAGGCGTCAAGCCAAGGGCGGCGGCTTTTTTGGCGGTCATGACCATGACGGCGGCAGCGCCGTCATTCAGACCCGAAGCGTTGCCTGCAGTCACGCCGCCGGCTTTGTCGAACGCGGGACGCAGGCCTGCCAGGCCTTCGGCGCTGGTTTTGCGGTTGATGAATTCATCAGCAGCAAACACCAGCGGATCGCCCTTTTTCTGGGGAATCGAAATCGGAACAATCTCGTCCTTGAACTTGCCCGCATCCTGCGCCGCAGCCGCCTTGGTCTGGCTGGCCAGCGCCAGCGCGTCCTGCGCGGCGCGATCAATACCGTACTTCTTGGCGACATTTTCTGCCGTGATGCCCATGTGGTACTGGTTGTAGACGTCCCACAGGCCGTCAACAATCATGGTATCGACCATTTTCCAGTCGCCCATGCGCTGGCCGTCGCGTGAACCGTTCAGCACATGCGGCGAAGCGCTCATGTTTTCCTGACCGCCAGCAATCACGATTTCGCTGTCGCCAGTGGCCACGGACTGCGCCGCCAGCATGACGGCTTTCAGCCCGGAGCCGCAGACGGCATTGATCGTCAGGCCCGGCACGCCGTGCGGAAAGCCTGCCTTGAGCACAGCCTGGCGCGCTGGATTTTGCCCTGCGCCTGCCGCCAGCACCTGGCCCATGATGACTTCACCGATTTGCTCGGCATTGAGCCCCGAACGCTCCAGCACCGCCTTGATGACGGCGGCGCCCAGTTCGGTAGCAGGTATTTTCGCCAGCGAACCTCCAAATTTACCTACGGCGGTGCGGCCCGCTGAAACGATAACGATCTCTTCCATGTTGTCTCCTTATAAAATTCTTGAAAAATGTTCGCCTATGTCGTTTAACGCAAGGCACTACGAATGACTTTTGCCTTAACGCATGCTCACTTGCCACGCCCCCGGCTTACATGCAGGCCGGGCTGGCCAGGTGTCAGGCTTTGGCTTTCACATAGCTTCCCGGAGCCGGCTCAATGGCCTTGTACTTGCGGTTGCCATAGGCTTTGGGCGCTACAACCTGCTTTCCGGCATTACTTTGGAGCCAGTCAGACCAGTCAGTCCACCAGCTGCCGGGATGCTCAGTTGCGCCTTGCAGCCACTCTGCCTGCGTCGCAGGAAACTTGTCGCCTGCGGACTTGGTGCCAACCAGCTTGTCGTTGGTCCAGTAGCTGCGTTTCTTTTTGGCGGGAGGATTGATCACGCCTGCAATATGGCCCGACGCGCCCATCACAAAGCGTTTTTTGCCCGGAAGAATCTGCGTGGAAGCATAAGCCCCGCCAATCGGCACGATATGGTCTTCGCGCGAACCGTAAATATAAACCGGCATATCGAGCTTGCCCAAATCAACTTTCTCACCGCATACCACGGTTTTTCCGGGCTTCATCAGGTTGTTTTCAAAATAGGTGTTTCGCAAGTACCAGGCATAAAACGGCCCAGGTAGATTGGTCGAATCGCTGTTCCAGTAAAGCAGGTCAAAAGGAGGCGGCGTTTCGCCCTTGAGGTAATTTCCGACGACGTAATTCCAGACCAGGTCATTGGGGCGCAAAAAGCTGAAAGTCGATGCCAGATCTTTGCCCTTGAGCAAGCCGCCCTTGCCCATCTCGGCTTCGCGGTATTTGACCGACGTTTCGTCAATGAAAATATCCAGGATGCCGGTTTCGGTAAAATCCAGCAGCGACGTCAGCAGCGTGACGCTTTCAACCGGCTTTTCGCCGCGCGCCGCCAGCACAGACAGGGCCGTCGCCAAAATCGTTCCGCCAACGCAAAAACCAAGGGCGTTGATGGTGTCGGCACCGGTAACTTCCTGCACCACCTCGATGGCCTTGATGGGTGCGTGCTCGATGTAGTCATCCCAGGTCTTGTTGCTCATGGACGCATCCGGATTGCGCCAGCTCAGCACGAAGGTGCGGTGACCCTGGGCAACGGCATACCTGATCACTGAATTTTCCGGCTGCAGGTCCAGGATGTAGAACTTGTTGATGCAGGGCGGCACCAGCAGGAAAGGCTTTTCATAGACTTTGTCCGTCAAGGGCTTGTATTCAAGCAGTTGGAAGAACTCGTTTTCAAACACTACCGCGCCTTCGGTGGTAGCGACGTTTTTCCCGACTTCAAACAGGCTTTCATCTGTCATGGACACATGACCCTGCTTCATGTCGTTCATCATGTTCGCAAGACCCTTTGCGATGCTTTGTCCCTTGGTGTCGATGGCTTTTTGCTGGGCTTCAGCGTTGAGCGCCAGAAAATTGCTGGGTGCCGAGGCCGCCATCCACTGCTCAACCGCGAAGCGCAGACGCGCTTTGGTTTTGGCATCGCTTTCAACCGCCTCGGCCATCCCCATCAGGGTGTCGGCATTGAGCTGATAGGCGGAGGTCAAAAACTTTGTGACAGGATTGGCCTGCCAGGCAGGATCGGAAAACCGCCGATCGGCTACCTTTGATGTCGACTCACTGGCCTGCAGGCCCTGGTTCCATAGCGCCGAAGCGCCTTTGATGTAGTGCTGCTGGAGTTCCGCCAGCATGGACGGGTCAAAACGGATGGAAGGCTGGGCCTGGGCTGAGGGCGTGAACACGGCCATGTCCATTTGAGGGAAGCCGGCCGCTGGTCCGGTTCCAAAAGCACTCATGGCTTGTTTGAAACCTTCACCCAGGGTTTCCTGCATTTGTTGGGCCGCCTGGGTCCAGTTAGGTTCATCATTCATGGCAATTTCCTTGATGGTGTCGGGTCTTGGTGATCTTTTACATCCGTTGCAGTATCGTAGGATTAGCTTTTAAATTTCTGACAAAGTTGAAAATCTTATGTATTTGATTGTCATTGCCTGGATGTATGTCGTGCTCATGATGAGTATTGCTGAAGCCACCAACAGCAATGGAACACTGCTCGGAGCGCTGGTCACCTTTGTACTCTATGGCGTGGGTCCTGTGACATTGGTGGTTTACCTGATGGGAGCGCCGGCACGCAGCAAGGCCATCAAGCAACGGGACGCTCAGGCACGTGCAGCGCAAACCGGCTCCGGCAACCAGGACGCAAGCCCGGCAGGGCCTTCAGTCGAGCCAGATGCAGGCGGCCATGCGTCCGGTAGTGCCAAAGCCGTTTCCAGCGATACCGGCATCACGCCGGTGGGAAAAGAATCGTGAAGGGTTGCTCACCGTACACCACTGCGCAGTGCCATCGTTGCCATGAATCTGGTTGATGCCTAGTGCCTGCAGACGAAGCCGGGCCAGCGCGGGCAGATTGGCGAGGTATTTTCCCGGCCCGATTTCCACAAAGAAACGCGCCGCTTCAGGCTGCACCGCCTCAAACGCCGCCTTGACTTCTGCGCCCACTTCAAAAACGCAAGGCCCGATGCAGGGGCCCAGCCACGCTATCGTTTTAATAGCTACCCGCGCCCGTCCTGCTTGCGCAAGATCACTGAAAGACGCATAAACCGACTCCAGAACACCATGCCCGGCGCTTTCGCCTGTCCCCGCCAGGCCGCGCCAGCCCGCGTGCGCAGCCGCAACCACACCGCCCTCCTCGGTCGTTAGCAGCACCGGCAGGCAATCGGCCACCATGATGGTGCAGGCCAGCTTGCGCTGCACTGTGGCGCAGGCGTCGGCAGCTTGCCCATCGAGAGTCTTTGCGCTGATTGCCAGCACCTTGCTGCCATGCACCTGGTCAAGAAAAACTGCCTGCGTGCCCGTGGCGCTTTGCAGCAAAGCGCGATTTGCCTGCACCGCATGGGGCACATCACCGACATGGGAACCCAGATTCATGCTGTCGAAAGGCACCGCCGACACACCGCCTGCACGGGTCGTAAACACCGCCCGAACCCCAGCGGGCGCAGGCCAGTCGGGAATCATCCAGTCGGGGTGCACTGCGAAAATCCGCTCAGGCTTCGTTATCCGGGCAGGCCGACGGCTGCGCTCTTTGAAAGGGCGCAAGTGCCATACAGGCGTCAAAAGCTGCCATGGTGCGCGGCAGCCCGTCACAATCAACATTGAAACGCCTGGCATTGAAGATTTGCGGCACCAGGCAGCAGTCCGCCAGCGTGGGACTGTCGCCATAGCAATAGGTCGATGCTGGCAACGGGTTCAGCTGGCGCTCAAAAGCCTTCAGCCCTTCACGGCACCAATGGCGGTACCAGGTGTTCTTGGCATCCTCCCCAACCTTGAGTTCCCGCACCAGGTACTTGAGCACGCGCAGGTTGTTGAGCGGATGGATTTCACAGGCAATCGACTGTGCCAGCGCCCGCACCTTGGCGCGGCCCACTGCGTCTGTAGGCAACAGCGCGGGCGTGGGATGCATTTCGTCAAGGTACTCAATGATGGCCATCGACTGTGACAGTTTCTCGCCGCCTACCTCCAGCAGCGGCACCAGTGTGTCTGCCGAAAGCGCCGTGTAGGGTTCTTTCTTGTGGTCGCCCCTGGCAATGTGAACGGCAATGTACTCGTAGCTCAGACCCTTGAACTCCAGCGCAATCCGGACGCGAAAAGAAGCGGAAGAACGGAAATAACTGTGGAGTTTCATACCCGAAAGCATAAACTGAAGCAGCGCTTTCATGTTTCACGACGCCCTGTTGCGCTGGCTGGATTCGACACGAATCGCCTGCGCGACCGGATAGGAAGCCGGGTGATTTCCTCGTACCGGCTATTTTGGCCTGCTGGATGTGGGCCAGCGAAAGGCGGGCGAAACTGTGGTGGCTTCGGGTGCGGCGGGTGCCGTGGGCCAGACTGTCGGCCAGATCGCCAGGCTCAAGGGCTGCCGCATGGTCGGCATTGCCGGCGGCAAGGCCAAATGCGACTGGGTCGTCAACGCACTGAGCTTTGACGCCTGCATCGACTACAAGGCCGGCCTGAAAGAACATTGCACCAAAGACGTAGACATTTACTTTGACAACGTGGGCGGCGACATCCTTGACCTGGTGCTCACCCGCATCACGTGCGGCGCCCGCATCATCATCTGTGGCGCCATCAGCCAGTACAACAACACCAGGCCCGTCAAAGGCCCAGCCAACTACCTGTCGCTGCTGGTCAACCGCGCCCGCATAGAAGGCATTGTGGTGTTCGTCTACGCCGACCGCTACCCGCAAGCGATTGCCGAAATGGCCGGCTAGCTCAAAGCCGGCACGATGAAAAGCAGGGAAGACGTCGTGGTTGGGCTGGACACTTTCCCAGAGGCACTGCTCAAGCTCTTCAATGGCGAGAACTTTGGCAAGCTGGTGCTGCAAATCGCGCCCGGCCGTTTGACTATAGAGTTACCATCTGCGCACAATTAAACACACAGGAGCTTTCATGATTCTCGAACTTGCCGATATCCGCATTCAACCCGGCCAGCAAGCGGCTTTTGACGAAGCCATCCAGCGCGCCATCAGCACCGTGATTTCCAAAGCCACGGGCTTTCAGGGCTACACCATCAACAAAGGCATTGAAAGCCCCGAACGCTACCTTCTGCAAATCTCATGGGAAACGCTGGAAAACCACACCGTCGATTTTCGTGAGTCACCCGCTTATGCCGAGTGGCGGGCAATTGTCGGACCGTTTTTTGCCGGGCCGCCTACGGTGGAGCATTTCGAACTGCTGGCCAAATCCGACTGATTTAACCTGCCGCAGAGATAAAAAAAGGGACTGACAAGCCCCTCTTTTCAGGGGCCAGCAGCCGGGGCGGCGCAGACCTTTGTTTCCTGTCGGGCCACAGTCTC
>JAYWDL010000219.1:0-5091 GCA_043779865.1 Polaromonas sp. | reverse complement strand
CACGCCCACGATGAGGCGCATTCGCACCCGCACGGCTGGCGTCGCTGGGTATATGCGACCAACCACAAAGACATCGGCACGCTTTACCTGCTTTTCAGTTTCGCCATGTTCATGGTCGGCGGGGTGCTGGCATTGTTGATTCGTGCCGAGCTGTTTCAGCCGGGGCTGCAGATTGTCAACCCTGAGTTGTTTAACCAGCTCACCACCATGCACGGCCTGATCATGGTGTTTGGCGCGATCATGCCGGCTTTTGTAGGCTTCGCCAACTGGATGATTCCATTGCAGATTGGCGCGTCCGACATGGCTTTTGCACGGATGAACAATTTCAGCTTCTGGCTGTTGATTCCCGCGGCCCTGATGCTTGTAAGTTCGTTCCTGTTGCCGGGAGGAGCCATGGCAGGAGGCTGGACGATGTATGCCCCACTGTCTTTGCAAATGGGAGCGTCGATGGATGCGGGCATTTTTGCCATGCATCTGATGGGCGCTTCGTCGATCATGGGTTCGATCAACATCATCGTGACGATCCTGAACATGCGCGCTCCTGGCATGACGCTGATGAAAATGCCGATGTTTTGCTGGACCTGGCTGATTACCGCTTATCTGCTGATCGCCGTGATGCCGGTGCTCGCCGGCGCCATCACCATGACGCTGACTGATCGTCATTTCGGTACCAGCTTCTTCAACCCGGGCGGCGGCGGTGACCCGGTGATGTTTCAGCATATTTTCTGGTTCTTCGGCCACCCCGAGGTGTACATCATGATTTTGCCGGCCTTCGGCATTGTCAGCCACATCATTCCCGCGTTCTCGCGCAAACGCCTTTTTGGTTATGCCTCCATGGTGTACGCCACCGGTTCGATTGCCATCCTGAGCTTTGTCGTCTGGGCGCATCACATGTTTACCACTGGTATGCCGGTGACAGGTCAGCTGTTTTTCATGTACTCGACCATGCTGATTGCAGTGCCTACGGGCGTGAAGGTATTCAACTGGATCGCCACCATGTGGAAGGGTTCCATGACATTCGAGACGCCGATGCTGTTTGCGGTGGGTTTCATCTTCGTGTTCACCATCGGCGGCTTGACCGGCGTGATTCTCGCGGTGGCGCCCATTGATATCCAGTTGCAGGACACGTATTACGTGGTAGCTCACTTCCATTACGTGCTGGTCGCCGGCTCGCTTTACGCCATGTTTGCCGGATATTACTTCTGGTCGCCCAAATGGACAGGCGTGATGTACAACGAAACCCGCGGCAAGATCCATTTCTGGTGGTCGCTGATTTCCTTCAACGTGACGTTTTTCCCGATGCACTTCCTTGGCCTGGCCGGAATGCCGCGCCGCTATGCCGACTATCCGATGCAGTTTGCCGATTTCAACGCAATTGCCAGCGTCGGTGCTTTCTTCTTCGGCTTTGCCCAGGTGTATTTTTTCCTGTTCATCGTGGTGCCCACGATGCGCGGCCAGGGCGCACCTGCCAAACAGAACCCCTGGGTGGATGAGGGCGGTAAAGGCGCGGAAGGCCTTGAGTGGGAAGTTCCTTCGCCTGCGCCCTTCCATACGTATGAAACGCCTCCCAAGCTGGATGCTACGGCAACCCGCGTGATTGGTTGAGAAAAACGGTCACTGACATGAAGCCTGAACAGCAAAAAAGCAATCTTCGTCTGGCGTTGATCCTGGCATCGGTCGCGATCATTTTTTTTGTTGGCTTCATAGCCAAGATGGTTTTTCTCGGCCATTGAGCCGGAAAAACAGTCTTACTCCCGGCAGTTTCCCAGATGCTCAAGCGCGAAAATTTCAGGATGCTAGGAAAGCTGGGCATCATCGTGCTCGGCATGTTCTGCTTTGGCTACGCGCTGGTGCCGATTTACAAAGCCATCTGCGAAATGACCGGCATCAACGTGCTGGCCCTGGGAGACCGGCAAATCCCCGGTGCGACGGCCAAGCTTGCGGCCAATACCCAGGTAGACCTGACCCGCACCATAGCGGTGGAGTTTGACGCTAACTCGCGCGGTCCCTGGCATTTCAAGCCCGCGCAGAACTCACTGCAGGTGCATCCGGGTGAACTGACGACGGTGATGTATGAATTCCAGAACGTACAGGACCGCACCATGTCTGCCCAGGCCATTCCCAGCTATGCGCCTGCGCAGGCCGGGGCTTATTTCAACAAGCTGGAATGCTTTTGCTTCAGCCAGTACACGCTGGCTCCGGGCGAAAAAAAACAGTGGCCTGTGGTCTTTGTGATTGATCCAAAGCTGTCCCGGGATGTGAACACGATTACGCTGTCCTATACTTTTTTTGAGGTCGGCGGCAAGACGCCAGCAGCGCCTGATACGTCCAGTGCGGCTACGCAGACTGCAGTGCCTGGCAAGCAGGCGGGAGCCTGAGCATGGCGGTCAGCCCTGCGCGAAAAACGTCGCTCTGGCGGACCGTCAAAGCAATCGCATGGTCATTTGTCGGCTTGCGGGCCCGTGGTGACTATGAAGAGGACATCAAAAACTTGAGCCCGCTTCACATCATCGTGGTTGGGCTGGCAGGTATTTTTGTATTTGTGGCCGTTTTGGTGCTGCTGGTGAACTGGATGGTCGCCCGCTAGCTGCCACGGTTTGAATTAAAAGTTTAGTGAAAATTCGAGAGAAAAACAGGAGTCGAGTGATGTCAGCAGCAATCCACGGTACAACCCCCTATTATTTTGTTCCCGGCCCTTCCCGGCATCCGGTCATGGCCGCCACAGGCCTGTTTTTTGTCATCCTGGGCGCCAGCCAGTGGATCAATGGCGCAGGCTGGGGAGCCTGGTCGCTGGCCTTTGGCATGCTGTTGTGGCTTGGAACCTTGTTTCAGTGGTTCCGTGAGTCGATTGCCGAAAGCGAAGGCGGTCTCTACGGCCACCGGATCGATCTTTCTTACCGTTGGAGCATGAGCTGGTTCATTTTCTCGGAAGTCATGTTCTTCGGCGCTTTCTTTACTGCATTGTGGTGGGCCCGCGCTCATTCCGTGCCTGCCCTCGGAAGCCTGGACAATGCGCTGCTCTGGCCTGACTTCAAGGCGGTCTGGCCCAGCCTGGCTGCCGGTGTGACAGCATCGCCCGCTGACATCGTTGAACCTTTCACGACCATGACGCCGTTCTGGTTGCCCACCATCAATACTGCGCTGCTGCTCAGTTCTGGCGTGACCCTGACCATTGCCCACCACGCGCTGCGAGAAAACCACCGTGGCCGCACCATCGCGTTCATGTGGTTGACCGTATTGCTGGGTGTGACCTTTCTGTCGGTTCAGGGTTATGAATATTTCCACGCCTACTCGGAACTCAACCTCAAACTCAACTCCGGCGTTTATGGCTCGACCTTTTACATGCTGACGGGTTTCCACGGCTTTCACGTGCTGGTCGGCATGCTCATGCTATTTTTCATCACGCTGCGTCTGCAAAAAGGGCATTTCACGGCGGAAAAGCATTTCGGCTTTGAAGGCGCTGCTTGGTACTGGCACTTTGTTGACGTGGTATGGCTGGGCCTTTACATCCTTGTTTACTGGTTGTAATTCCATTTCTACTTCAAAGCGATATGTCGTTGCACCGCCTGGCCGTGCCATAGCACTGTCTGCGGCACTGCGCCTAATCTCGCATTGAATTAGAAATGGAATAAGGTGGTTGCTCGGGCGGGTGTCCGCTGCACCGCCCGCCTTGTGACTGTTCAACAAAAAGGCCGCTTGATGCGGCCTTTTTTATTTAGTTATTTTCCGACCGGAATGCCGGTCGGTTGTATGTATCCCATCTTCCACGCTATCAGAATGCAGACAAAGAGCAGCACCGAGAAACCGACACGGAATGCCAGCGCGCGCGCCATGTTGCTGGTTTTGCGACTGCCGTCGGTACCGTCTTTCATCATGAAAAAAAGCGCCGCGCCCAGGCTGGCGAGGATGGCGATAAATGCCAGTGCAACAAGATAAGTCATGAACCGGATTATCTGCCCATGACTTCTGCCTTGCATTCGCCCCGGTTCTGGGTTGTCACGACGGCTGCTGTGCTGGTGGCGGGAACCACCTTTTCGCTGGGCCAGTGGCAACTGCGCCGCGCTGCCCAGAAAGAAGCCGTCCAGGCCGCCATTGAGGAAAAAAATACCCTTCCACCGCTTGATGCACGGGCGTTGACAGCTACTAAAAATATAGCAGATGAGATGCACAGGCAGGTTGCTGTGCTAGGCGTCTGGCAGCCGGCCCACACCGTGTACCTGGACAATCGCCCCATGGGCGGGCGAACCGGATTTTGGGTACTGACGCCGCTGGCACTGCAAGCCAGCAACCAGATGATTTTGGTGCAGCGCGGCTGGGTGCCTCGCGACTTTAGTGACCGCACCCGCCTGCCCGCGGTTTCGACGCCGACCGGACTGGTCAGGGTAGAGGGCCGCATTGCCCCGCCGCCATCCAAGCTATATGCGTTCAAGGGGGTGGACTTGGGGCCTATCCGGCAAAATCTGGACTTGAACGACTTCAGAAAAGAAACCGGTTTGCCCTTGCTTGAAGCATCATTGCTGCAGTTGGGCGCGCCCAGCGACGGGTTGCTCCGTGAGTGGGTGCCGCCTAATCTGGGCGTGGACAAGCATTATGGGTATGCCTTCCAGTGGTTTGGCCTGTGCGCCCTGGTGGTCGGCTTGTATGCCTGGTTTCAACTGGCGCTTCCTTTTCGGACCTATTTACGCGCGCAACGCCGCGACCAAATGCTTTAACTGCTGTGACAAACGACGATTTCCAACCTTCTTCCCGC
Source organism: Polaromonas sp. (assembly GCA_043779865.1). GTDB lineage: Bacteria > Pseudomonadota > Gammaproteobacteria > Burkholderiales > Burkholderiaceae_C > Polaromonas. The sequence continues at coordinate 341 of JAYWDL010000219.1, read as the reverse complement.
ACCGGCATGACAGCTTCTTCTGCACAAGACCAGCCACTCGGACTGACGGTCCATGCCATGCCCGCGCTTGATCAGCCCGGTACACCTACGCCTGATACCCGGTCAGGGAGGTGGAAAATGCTCGCCGTGCTCCTGGTGTGCGCCAGTCCTGTCGTTGCGTCGTACTTGACCTATTACGTCATCAGGCCCGAGGGACGGCGCAACTTTGGCGAGTTGATTGATCCGCAGCGTCCCTTGCCCGCTATCGCCACCGCAACGCTGGACGGAAAACCCGGGAAAATGACGGCGCTGAAAGACCAGTGGCTGCTTCTGAGCGTGGCAGGCGGCGCGTGTGACAACCG
>JAYWDL010000218.1:0-5106 GCA_043779865.1 Polaromonas sp. | reverse complement strand
ACGTAAGACACGAGGTCTTCGCCCTTACGCCCCGAAATATTGGATTTCAGGCTGTGCCATTCCTTCCACTCATGGCGCTCGTCTTCTCTGGGGAAGTGCACTTTGAGCCAGGCTTGCAACTCTTTGGCCGTCATGCGGGAATCGACCATCACCGCGCCCTCACGTCATACGGAATGTGCTTGAACGTCACATTCGCCTGCTTCAGGCGCTCTGGCCCCAATCGGCAGGCTTCGCCATAAACCAGCAGCGGCGCGGCCGGGGCTGGTGTGGTGGCGTGCAGGGCGAGCAGGGCGTCCAGGACGGCTTGCGTCAGTACGTTGCCGCTGGCCGGGCGCTTGTCGCCCAGAATGCCGTTGAACAGCAGGTAGCAGGCGAATTGTGGCATTTTTATCAATGAAATCGTGCTTTCGCGCATATCCGGCGGGCGCAGGCAGCTATCTAATTGATAGTTGGTTCCCAGGTAGGGTGTGTCCGGTTTCGCGGCGGCGGAATCCCAGGCGATGCCGGTTTCCTGCTGCCAGATAAAGGCGGCCAGCGTGGCAAAGCGCACATCGGGGTGAATGCGTCCGTGCTCGTCGAATATCGGCGCGCCCAGCGCCAAGAAGCGAAAGCCGCCGCCGCCTTGCCAGTTGACGGCCTTGCTGATGCCGCCTTGCTCGCCGTCGATCACTTTTTGCAGGCGCGGCAGGCAGTGGGTGGCGGCGTGTTCGCCCATTTCGATGCCGATCCAGCGCCGGCCCATCTTGTGCGCGACGGCGGCCGTGGTGCCTGAGCCGAGGAAGGAATCGAGAACGAGGTCGCCGGGGTTGGTGGCGATGTGAATGATGCGCTGGAGTAAGCGTTCGGGTTTTGGCGTGTCAAACGCGTTGTCTGCACCGAATAGCTCGTTGATTTCCTTCTTCGATTCCTGGTTGTGCCCGGCGTCTTCGTTGCCCCACCAACTCCAGGAGCTGATGCCTTCGTTTTCGGAAAGGTAATTTTTGACTCTGGGGCGGCCGCCGCCATCTTTGCCAAACCACATGCGCCGTTCTGCACAGAGACGCATGAAAGCGGGCTCCACGTTTCCCCAGCATCTCCCGGCAGGCGGTGTATAGCGCGTTCCGTTCGGGGTGACGATTTCGTACATCTGGTTCGGTCGCCAGCCTTGTGCGGTGAAATCAGTGGAACTCCATGCGCCGCGCGGATCGTTGTCCGGATTTTTGAAGTTCTTGGCCTGTTCAGACGACAGCTTCAAAGGGTTGAACGCAGCTTTGTCAATGTGCTTGGCGAACACCATTACGTGGTCGTGCGCGGCACCGAGTTGAATGCGGGCATCAGGAGAAGTGCGTTTTTGCCAAACCACATTCGCCACAAAATTCCCCCGCCCAAACACTTCATCCATGAGCACCTTGAGGTAATGCCCTTCGTTGTCGTCAATCGTCACCCAGATCGAACCGTCCTCGCGCAGCAGTTCGCGCAAGAGCTGCAGGCGCGGCAGCATCATGCTGAGCCACTGGGCATGTTCGAGGTTGTCGTCGTAATGCTCGAACGCGCTTTTGGTGTTGTAGGGCGGGTCGATGAAGATGCATTTGACCTGCCCCCGGTAAAACGGCAGCAGCGCCTTGATGGCTTCAAGGTTGTCGCCTTGGATCAGCAGGTTGCCGTGAAGGGGTGCCGGGGCTTCCACCAGCTCGGCCTGAATGGGCGCTGGCTCAGCCTGAACGGCACGGGGTGAGGCGGCGGTGTGAACCGACACCTCTTCCAGCAGCCGGTAAGGCACGCGGGCAGCGGTGGTGAAAGCCTGGGCGCGGTTGAGCCAGTCGAGGGTCGGCATCGATCAGGCGCCGCAGCACTTTTTGTATTTCTTGCCGCTGCCGCAAGGGCAGGGGTCATTGCGCCCCACCTTGCGGGCTTCGCGCAAGGAAGGCGCGTGCGTTTGTTTGTGGAGCTTCCAGAAGCTTCGGATGTTGTAGATCGACAGGGACAACAAGGCCGGCAGACTGGCTTGCTCTTCAATCTGCAGTTCGGGTTGGTCGGGGTTGTAACCCTCGCCAACCAACACAATCGGCGCGATCAGTTCAAAGGTTTTGGGGTTGGCCAGCACGGCGTTCCACTGCGGGTAGTCAGCGATGGCGAGCCGAAAGCCTTCGGCCCAGTCTTTGTAATCCCAGTTTCCCTGGCGTTTCTCGTCCTCGTCGAGCTGGTAGGGGGTAATGCGTTCCCCGGCGTCCACTTCGCTAATCAATGGCACGAAAAGCTTGTCGGGCGTGAGGTCGTGGAGCGCCACCGCCGTGGCCACCGTGATGTCCCGGTGCCGGTGCAGCAGCAACTGCAGCAGGCGGTGCTGCTGCTCGGCATCGGCGCAAATCGGCAGCGTAGGCTGGCCGAAAATGGCCTCCATCCATTCGTGGGCCGGCACCGGCACAGGGCCGACGACGCAGGCGGTGAGGTAGCCGTCAGCCATCTCGGCCGACAGGGTGGTGGCCGGCAGGCCGGCGTCGTCAAACAGCTTGAACAGTTCGTCGCATTGGGCCTCGGTCAGGGGCTGGTGCGGGTTTTGCTGCGGCAGCGGATGGCGCAGGTTGTAGTCGAAAAAGTCGTTCATGCGGATAGAGGAAAAAAGGGAAGCAGGGCAGCCCCATAGCGTAACGCGCACTTGGCCTCGTCAAGAGGCCAGATGGACTGTTTACAGCACCACCTTGACCATCGGGTGCGTGGACAGCGTGCGGTACAGCTCGTCGAGTTGCTCGCGGCTGGTGGCGGTGACGGTGATGGTCACGCCCAGGTATTTGCCACCCTTGCTTTCGCGCAGCTCGATGGTCGCGGCGTCAAAGGTCGGGTCGAACTGATGGGCGATCAGGGTAATCGCGTGGACATATCCATCGGCCTTGATGCCCATGACCTTGATCGGAAAAAGAGACGGGTAGTCGATCAGCGAATCCTTACGGGCGCCTTCGCTGCCTGGTTCGGGAGCGGTGTCGGGAATGTTTTGGGGCGGAAGCTTCATGTTGATTGTTCCTCTTTGGCTTGCTGGTAGGCGGCATACAGCTTTTTATAGACGGGGCCGGGCTTTGCGTTCCCGACGGGTTGGCCGTCCAGCACGGTGACGGGCAGGATTTCCTTGGTGGCCGATGACAGCAGCAGTTCGTCGGCCGCCAGCACTTCAGCGCGGGTGATGCGGCGCAACTCGAAGCCGATGCTGGCGGCGCGGCACATTTCCTCAATCAGGCCGTAGCGAACCCCTTCTAGCACCAGTTGGTCTTTGGGCGGCCCCATCACGGTGCCGTCCTTGACGACCCAGACATTGCTGGCGGCGGCTTCGCTCAGATAGTCGCCCCGGAACATCACGGTCTCAAGCGCGCCGGCGTCAACGCTGATCTGGCGCGAGAACACCGCGCCCAGCAGGCTGGTGCTTTTGATATGCGCTTTTTCCCAGCGGAAGTCGTCGGCGCTGACGCAGGCCACGCCTTGCTGGCGCTGCTGCTCGCTGGGCAGTTTCATCGGGTTGACCATGATGAACACGGTGGGCGTCAAGCCGGGCAGCATCGGATGGTCGCGCATGGCGACGCCCCGGGTCACCTGGATATAAATTAGCTGCTTGCTGTTTTCGGTCTTCGCGCACGCTGCATCAGCATAGTATGCTATTAATTTATGAGCAATTTCGCGCCACTGGTCTTGCGTCAGCGGGTTGGTGATGCGCAACTCGGCGAGGCTGCGGCCAAGCCGCGCCATGTGCTGCTCAAAGCGGAACAACTTGCCGGCGTAGGCGGGAACGACTTCATAAATGCCGTCGCCAAAGATGAAGCCGCGATCGAGCACGCTGATTTTGGCGTCCTTGAGCGTGCTGAACTCGCCGTTGAGGTAGCAGGGTGTATCGGGCAGAGTGCTGGCGGTGGGTGTTGTCATGGTGATAAGGCAGAAGAAAGGTCTGAAAAAAGCCCAGCGTCAGTCCAGAAAAATAACGGCCCCAATGGCCACAGTACCGAGCGTCAGGATGACCATGGCCAAGGTCGCAATTTGCCCAACCCGGCGGCCGCCTTCCGGCCAGTCAGAAGCACTGACGGCCTGCTTCAGGCGGCGGAACGGACCGAAATAAAGATGGCCGAAAAGAGCAAACATCAGCAGGCCAATGCCCAGCATCAGGTGCCAGCCGACAGGCGCGTTTTTCATCCCCACGCCTAGCAGCATGGCCAGGCCCGTTACCAGCAAGATCGCTACGGCCAGCCACACCAGCATAAAAAACCGGCGCAAAACATCTGCAATCAGCGGTAGCCGCTGTGGGGGCGCCAGCTGTTCAGCCGCAGCAGGGCGCAGGGAAAACAGCATAAAACATATGCCGCCCAGCCAGACAATGGCGGCAGCAATATGCAGAAATTTCATCAAGGCGGTCATGGGGGATCCTTTAATTAATCAGGCCTGGCGGCCTTCAGTTGCACCAGCATTGCAAATGTATAGCGAGAGCTGAAGCGAAGTAGCCTGGCGCCGCTTGTTGCTTTGTCCCTTTGGACGTCATCGGCGTGTAGAGTGTGGAGCCATGGCAACTTTCAAAAGCGATTGTGGCTTTTTCTTCATCCGCTCGCATCAAATCCAGGCGCCGACCCAACGCGGTCCTGGGCCCCAACTCAGATTTAAAGCCGGAATTTTTCCGGAGCACAACGGTTTTTCCATATAATCAATGGCTTAGCTAAATAGTGCTTTGTAACCTTCCCGTAATTTTTCATGTCCAAAATAGCGAATTCGGCAGCTCACCGGGTAACTCCAGGCGCTGTTCGGAAGCCCGAGGTGGAAGATGATGCCAGGGAAGACTGGAAGGATGAGGGTTTCAAACCCCTGACGCGTGAAGAAGCCCAAAAGTTTCGTGAAGCCAATCCTTCGGTGTCTCCATGGGCTGTGTTGGCGGGGCAGTTGGCGGCAGGCAGCCTGGTGGCGTGTGCCGCCTGGTGGCTGACCGGAAAGCAAAGCACCGGCTGGTCCGCGTTGTATGGCGCGCTGGCGGTGGTGATACCGGGTGCCTTGTTGGCGCGTGGTCTTGCCAGCAAGGTGTCGTTAATCAATCCAGTGACTGCGGTGACTGGATTTTTTGTGTGGGAAATGGTGAAGATTGCCGCGACTGTGGGGATGCTTTTT
>JAYWDL010000217.1:0-5126 GCA_043779865.1 Polaromonas sp. | reverse complement strand
TCTTGACCAATATCCAGATATTGGCCTGCGAAATCGTCAAAAACCATCCTCGCTGGGGCCGATTTTCGCTTTCGACGACCTAAGCCCGACAGGCTCCTGGCGCCGAATTCAACCGGCCGGCGTATGGCTATTTTCAGGCAGCCTGCTTCGCCAAGGCGGCGGCAGGCTGCCGAAAGGCCTGCATCGCCGCCGCCCACTGGGGCCGCGCCGCTGCCAGATGGCGCGCCTTGATATGGCCATAACCCTTGATCAGCTCGGGAATCCGGGCAATTTCAAGCACTGCGGCATGGTTTTCAGGCTTGAGGCTGGCCAGCACCTCTTCGATGCTGGACCGGTACTCGGCAATCAGCGCGCGCTCGACCTTGCGCTCTTCGGTGCGGCCAAACACATCGAACGGCGTTCCGCGCAAACCCTTGAGTTTGGCCAGCAGTCTGAAGCCGGTCAGCATCCAGGGGCCAAATTGCTGCTTTTGCAGCTCGCCCTTGTCGTTTTTCGATGCCATCAGTGGCGGCGCCAGGTGGTAGTTGAGCTTGAAGTCGCCTTCAAACATCGCGTTGACCCTGTTCAGGAAACCGGTATCGGTGTGCAAGCGCGCCACTTCATACTCGTCCTTGTAGGCCATGAGCTTGAAGAGGTAACGGGTGACGGCCTCGGTTAGCGTGGTTTTGCCCAGCGGCGCTTCCACCGCGCGCACCTTGTCGACAAAGGCCTGGTAGGTTTGCGCGTAGGCGGCATTCTGGTAGGCCGTCAGGAAGGCCACCCGCTTGATCAGCATTTCGCTCAGGGACGGTTTTTTAACAAACTCGATAATTTGCGCAGCCTTGAACAGCGCCTGCACCGAAGCCAGATCGTGGGCGCAGCGACGGCCCCATTCAAAAGCGGCCTGGTTGTTATCGACTTGCACGCCGTTGAGTTCAATGGCCCGCATCAGCGCGGCATGGGTCAACGGCACCCGGCCTTTTTGCCAGGCAAAGCCCAGCATCAGCGGATTGGTGTAAATCGAGTCGCCAATCAGCTGCACAGCGACCTGTTCGGCGTCAAAACTCGCCATCCCCTCTGCGCCCACGGCAGAGCGCACGGCGCTTTCGCAGTTGCCGCCCGGAAACTGCCAGCCGGGATTGTTCACAAACGCCGCCGTCGGCGTGCCGTGGGAATTCATCGCCACATAGGTCCGGCCCGGCTGCATGGTCGCCAGCGTGTAGGGGCTGGCCGTCACGATCGGGTCGCAGCCAATGATGAGGTCAGCCTTGGCGGTATCGACCTTGGTGGTGTAAATGGACTCAGGCCGGTTGGCAATCTGGATATGGCTCCAGGTGGCACCGCCTTTTTGCGCCAGGCCGCCAGCATCCTGCGTGACCACGCCCTTGCCCTCAAGGTGGGCGGCCATTCCCAGCAACTGGCCGATGGTGATGACGCCCGTTCCGCCAACGCCGCCGACCACGATGCCCCAGGCGTTCTCGGCCACTGGCAGCACCGGCTCGGGGATCGTCGGCAGGCTCGCCAGATCGCCCTTTTTCTCTTTCTTTGGCTTCTTGAGCTGGCCACCTTCAACCGTCACAAAGCTCGGGCAAAAACCCTTAAGGCAGGAATAGTCCTTGTTGCAGGTGTTCTGGTTGATGCGACGCTTGCGGCCGAATTCGGTTTCCAGCGGCTCCACCGACAGGCAGTTGGACTGCACCGAGCAGTCGCCACATCCTTCGCACACCAGCTCGTTAATGACCACGCGCTTGGCCGGGTCCGCGAGCAGGCCGCGCTTGCGGCGGCGGCGTTTTTCAGTGGCGCAGGTCTGGTCGTAAATGATCGCGGTGCAGCCCTTGAGCTCACGGAACTCGCGCTGGATCTTGTCCAGCTCGTCGCGGTGATGCACGGTGACGCCGTCCAGCAGCTTGGCGCCGTCGTATTTTTCCGGCTCGTCGGTCACGATGACCAGCCTGGTCACGCCCTCGGCAATCAGGCTCTGCATGATCTGCAGCACTGAGTGGCCTTCAGGCCGCTCGCCAATCGGCTGGCCACCTGTCATGGCCACGGCATCGTTGTAGAGGATTTTGTAGGTGATGTTGACACCGCTGGCAATGCTCTGGCGGATCGCCAGCAAGCCGCTGTGGAAATAGGTACCGTCGCCCAGATTGGCAAAAATATGCGCATCGGTGGTGAACGGGGCCTGGCCGACCCAGCTCACGCCCTCACCGCCCATCTGGGTGAAGGTGGAGGTGCTGCGGTCCATCCACAAGCTCATGTAATGGCAGCCAATACCGGCCACGGCGCGCGAACCCTCGGGCACGCGGGTGCTGGTGTTGTGCGGGCAGCCACTGCAAAACCAGGGAGAGCGCTCACCGGTGTCGAGTCTGGTTTCACTCAAGGCGCGTTCCCGTTCGTCGATGACTGCCAGGCGCGCCTGCATGCGCGCGATGATGTCGGCGGGCACGCCGAGCTTGGTCAGGCGCTTGGCAATGGCCTTGGCAATGATGGCGGGCGTCAGGTCTGCCTTGGGCCGCAGCAACCAGTGGTCGCTCGGGTTGGATCGCCCCCATTCGCCGCCCGACTGGTCGCCCTCGGACTCATCAAATTTACCCAGCACATTGGGCCGCACATCGGCGCGCCAGTTGTAGAGCTCTTCCTTGATCTGGTACTCAATGACCTGGCGCTTTTCTTCAACGACGAGAATTTCCTGCAGCCCCATGGCGAAGTCACGCGTGATGCTGGCTTCCAGCGGCCACACCACGTTGACCTTGTGCAGCCGTATGCCGAGCTGGTGGCAGCTATCCTCGTCCAGCCCCAGATCGCTAAGGGCCTGGCGCGTGTCGTTGAAAGCCTTGCCGCTGGCGATGATGCCAAAGCGGTCATTCGGCCCGGCAATCACGTTGTAGTTGAGCTTGTTGGCACGCACGTAGGCCAGCGCGGCATACCATTTGTAGTCCATCAGCCGCGCTTCCTGCTCAAGCGGCGGGTCGGGCCAGCGGATGTGCAGGCCACCCGGCGGCATCTGGAAATCTTCGGGAATGATGATCTTCACGCGATCCGGATCGACCGACACCGAACTCGACGACTCGACCACTTCCTGAATGGTTTTCATGCCCGACCACAGGCCCGAAAAGCGGCTCATGGCAAAGGCATGCAGTCCCATGTCGAGAATTTCCTGCACGCTGGACGGAAAGAACACCGGCAAGCCGCAGGCCTTGAAAATATGGTCGCTCTGATGCGGTGCGGTCGAGCTTTTGGACACATGGTCGTCGCCGGCAATGGCGATGACGCCGCCGTGTCTGGCGGTGCCCGCCATGTTGGCATGCTTGAACACGTCGGAGCAGCGGTCCACGCCCGGGCCCTTGCCGTACCAGATGCCGAACACGCCATCAAACTTGTTGGTTTGCGGGTAGAGGTCGAGTTGCTGGGTGCCCCAGACGGCGGTAGCACCCAGTTCCTCGTTCACGCCGGGCTGGAACACGATGTTTTGCGCCGCCAGGTGTTTCTTGGCCGCCCACAGCGCCTGGTCATAGCCGCCCAGCGGCGAGCCGCGGTAGCCGCTGATAAAGCCGGCGGTGTTCAGGCCGGCGATGGCGTCGCGCGTGCGCTGAAGCATCGGCAGGCGAACCAGCGCCTGCACGCCGCTCATGAAGGCGCGACCATGGTCGATTGAATATTTGTCATCGAGCGTGACAGTTTCCAGCGCTTTGCGGATGTGCTCGGGAAGGGGGGCGTTCATGATTTTTGTCTCCGGAGAGTTGTCATTACTGCCTTGTGGGCAGCTTGAGCCTAGCTTCAAAACCGGCTTTCGGTCATGGCTCTGCTTATTCCTAAAAGTGTATGCCGCATGGACAAAAATTTCTTTGCTTTTTTTGCCTCAATACGGCTGTCCAGCGCAAGATTCTTGCTGCAAAATACGAAAAATGGAAACATTGGACAAGTTTGACATCGCCATCCTGAATGAGTTGCAACGCGAAGCACGGCTGACCAACACCGAACTGGCTTCCCGCGTGGGTCTGTCGGCCGCGCCCTGCTGGCGGCGCGTGCGGGCGCTGGAAGAAGCAGGATTCATTACCGGCTACCGGGCCGAAATCAACCGCCACAAGATTGGCCTGGGCGTACTGGCGTTTGTGCGGCTCGATGCCGCCCAGAACACCGGCGACGTGCTGAAGATCCTCGAAGAGGCCATCCGCAAGATTCCCGAAGTCGTCAGCTGCCACTACATCAGCGGCACTGGCACTTTCGAGTTGCAGGTGGTCAGCCGCGACCTCAACACCTTCAGCCAGTTCGCCCGCGACGTGCTGATCAACCTGCCGAACGTCAAGGATCTGCACACCAGTTTTTCGCTCGGCGAGGTCAAGGCCAGCAGTGCGCTGCCGCTGGGGCACCTGACCCGTAGCGTCTCCGGAAATTTAAGCAAATAATGGCCGTAGCCGTCTATGAATAAGCGCAAGCAGCTACTAATTTAATAGCATAACGCTTTCCCTCTGTCGGGTTGACAGAGCGGGAAAGGACCTTTTGTACCAGGCCTGCTCGAGAAGCTAACTCACGCCTTGGCGAGCTTGGGCTGCTGGGCTGAGCTGCGGCAACCCGGCCCGACCGAGCCGGACAGCCAAGGCACGAATACTATGAATTTAATAGCTTGCCAGGCACGAAAAACGGGCGCCAGCGCCTTGTTTTCCTGAAAATGGCGCAAACAGACGCGTCGGCATGTCACGCTTTTGTCACGTCGGCTTATCAAACTCACACTTTTGTTCTGCAAATTTACAGGAGTTGTCATGAAACGTTGGTCTATAAGCGCAATGCTTGCCGCAGCGGCACTGGCTGGATGTGGAGGGTCGAATTCGGGAGCACCATTCGGCGTAGTCACCGCAGGCGTAGTCACCGCACCGACGCCTAAAAATATCCTGTTTTTCCTCGGCGATGGCATGGGCATGACGACGATGACGGCGGCGCGCATCTACAAGGTTGGCGAAGACGGTGAGCTGACCATGGATACGCTGCCCGAAACCGCGTTTATCAAAACCTTTTCGGCCAATGCCCAGGTTACCGACAGCGCGCCCTCAATGGCCGCCTACATGACTGGCGTGAAAATGAACAACGAAGTCATTTCCATGAGTGCGGAAACCTCAGCCTATGACCCGGTGACATTGAAAGACTACATT
>JAYWDL010000216.1:0-13862 GCA_043779865.1 Polaromonas sp. | reverse complement strand
CGTATCGCCGGCCAGCATGGCCACGTCAACTTCAACACCATTCCCTGGGTGATTTACACCAACCCCGAGATTGCCTGGGTTGGGCAGACGGAAGAGCAGCTTAAAACGGCGGGGCGTGCCTACAGGTCTGGCACCTTCCCGTTCATGGCCAACGGCCGCGCGCGCGCATTAGGCGATACCACGGGCATGGTCAAGATGCTGGCCGATGCTGCTACCGACGAAATTCTTGGAGTACACATCGTCGGTCCATTTGCCAGCGAGCTGATTGCTGAATGCGTGGTCGCCATGGAATTCCGCGCCAGCAGCGAAGACATTGCCCGTATTTGTCACGCGCATCCTTCACTTAGCGAAGCCACGAAAGAAGCAGCGCTGGCAGTTGACAAGCGCACCCTGAACTTTTGAGACTGTCAGCGCAGTGACACAATTTGTACGCGCCGCCTATGACGCTGAACTGGCAAGTCGTGGGTATGCGAGTGACCCGGCGCAGTTGCGCGCGATTGATGCGCTGGAGCGCTGCGCCACGGAATGGGTAGCGTACAAGGGCCAGCGATCCAATGCCTTTAAAAAACTGATCAACCGGCCCGATATTCCCCATGGCGTGTACATGCACGGCGGAGTAGGGCGGGGGAAAAGCTTTTTGATGGATTGCTTTTTTGGTGCCGTGCCGCTCAAGCGAAAGGTCAGGTTGCATTTTCACGAATTCATGCGTGAGGTGCACCGCGAACTGCAAGACCTGCAGGGCACTGCCAATCCGCTCGACGAGCTGGGTAAGCGCATGGCCAAGCGCTACCGGCTGATCTGCTTTGACGAGTTTCATGTGGCGGACATTACCGACGCCATGATTCTTTACCGCTTGCTTGCAGCACTGTTTGAAAATGGTGTGGGATTTGTCACCACGTCGAACTTTCATCCCGATGAGCTTTACCCCAACGGCCTGCACCGTGACCGTATCCTTCCTGCTATTGAACTGCTGAAGACCCACCTGGAAGTCATCAATGTTGACAATGGGACGGATTACCGGAGGCGTACCCTGGAGCAGGCTCAGCTTTATCACACAGCGCTGGGTCCCCAAGCCGACGCCGAGATGACGGAAACCTTTAACCGTCTGGCTGCCTCACATGATGAAAATCCCGTGCTGCAAATTGAATCCCGGCAGATCCAGGCCAGGCGCAGGGCGGGCGGAGTGGTATGGTTCGATTTCAAGGCCTTGTGTGGCGGGCCGCGCTCGCAGAATGATTACCTGGAAATAGCAACCCAGTTTCACACGGTGCTGCTAAGCGATGTGCCTCACATGCCGGTCAGAATGGCTTCCGAAGCCCGGCGTTTTACCTGGCTGGTGGACGTACTCTATGACCGGCGTGTCAAGCTGATCATGTCAGCCGCCGTGCCGCCGGAGGCGTTGTACACCGAAGGCCCGCTGGTGCATGAGTTCCCCCGAACCGTGTCGCGGCTTAACGAAATGCAGTCAATGGAATTTTTGGCGCTTGAGCACAGAACCGTCGATACAACCCTGACATGAAATCGATTGTCATCGCATTCTTTCTGGCCACGCTGAACGGACTCGTAGGCGCGCAACCAGCGTCTCTCGACGGTCAGCAGAGCAACATTGACGCACAACGCGGAGCAATCGATGCAGAGCGCAACAGGCTGAAGGCAGATTTTCTGACGGAAGACGCCGCCTGCCATAAAAAATTTGCTGTCAACAGTTGTCTGGGCAAGGTGAATACCCGGCGACGTCAAGCGATGGCAGACCTTCGGCGACAGGAGATTTTGCTCAACGACGAGGAGCGAAAAATCAAGGGTGCAGAGCAAATCCGGAAAACCGGGGAAAAATCAGCACCTGAAAAGCAGCAGGAAGCTGTGGATCTCCGCATCAAGGCAAATGAGGATTATCAGTCGCGTCTGGAGCGGGAAAAGAACAAAAAACAGGAACGTGCCACAGCCCAGGCGAATGAAAAAACGGCGCGTGACGCCAACGCTGAAAAGCTTTTGGATAATCAGAAAAAGGCCAGGGAGCGAAGTAGCAAACAGGCCGCGGCCGCCGAAGAAGCCAAAAAATACACTGAGCGGCAAAACGATGCCCGGAAGCGGCGAGCCCAGCATGAAGCCGATCAGGGAAAACAGCTTAAACCCCCGGAAAAATCCTTGCCTTTGCCCGAATAGTAAAACTTTTCCTGATTAGTGACCTGCCTCAAATACCCGCACACCTTCAATAGGCTTCCAGTGTGCAGCCTGCTGGGCAACCTCAAGGCGGCGCTGAGTGGCGCCTGGCACGCGACTGACCCTGTCAAGCAGGCGCATCGTCATCTTGGCGAGTTCGCCTATCGTTTCAAACGGCGTTTTGATCTGGCTGCCTTGGCGCCGCGTTTGCTGCGTGCCGCAGTCACCACAAATCCGCAACCGCCAAGCGTGCTGCGGGTGTCTGAGGCAGGTCACTAATCAGGTAAGTTTTTATGAGCAGGCAACTTGATGGCTATTAATTTAATAGCTGCTAGCGCCCGTAGTTATTGCGGAAAAAGCCTATTTCATTGAATTCTTGTTTTCAGAAAGTTACTGGCTCAATGTACTAAAGACCCTGTTGCTTTTGCCATAAGCTTGAGCGCCTCGAAATCGAGTATCCCTTTAAGGCGCGCTGACTGCTCTGAAACCTTAAAATCGCGGGTTATCCTCAAACCGTAACCGCCATTGCCAGGCGAGTCCGACGGTTTTCTACAGGCCAGCCCATGAATGCCCCCGTTGACGTCTCCTTCTTTGCCCGCGCTGCCAAGCCGCTGACCAGTTACCGAAAGTACTGGGCTGCCCGCTTTGGCACCGCCAAATTTTTGCCCACCAGCCGGGCTGAAATGGATGCGCTCGGCTGGGACAGTTGCGACATCGTACTTGTCACTGGCGATGCCTATGTCGATCATCCAAGCTTTGGCATGGCCGTCATTGGGCGCGTGCTGGAGGCGCAGGGCTTTCGCGTTGGCATCATTGCCCAGCCTGACTGGCAGAGCGCCGCGCCCTTCAAGGCGCTGGGCAAGCCCAACCTGTTCTGGGGCGTGACCGCTGGCAACATGGACTCGATGATCAACCGCTACACGGCAGACCGCAAGATTCGCAGCGACGACGCCTACACCCCCGGCGACATCGGCGGCAAGCGGCCCGACCGCGCCGCCATTGTCTATAGCCAGCGCTGCCGTGAAGCCTATAACGACGTGCCGATCATTTTGGGCGGTATTGAGGGCAGCCTGCGCCGCATCGCGCATTACGACTACTGGTCCGACAAGGTGCGCCGCTCCATCGTCGTTGATGCCAAAAGCGACCTGCTGCTTTATGGCAACGCCGAGCGCGCCCTGGTCGAAATTGCCCACCGCCTGGCCGCCAAAGAGCCGGTGCAGCACATCACCGATGTGCGCGGCACCGCGTTTGTTCGCCGGCAGGACGATGAATCGGGTAAGGGCTGGTTCGAGATCGATTCCACCCAGGTTGACGAGCCGGGCCGTGTCGAGGCGCATATCAACCCCTACATGACGACCAGCGAGCAGGCGGCGGGGCAGGGCGCTACATGCGCCAAGGAAGATGGCGAGAAAACCGACGGAGCCGCTGCAACCGGCAAGCCGCCAGCCAACCCAGCCATCCAGCCACTGGTTTTCATGCCCAATCCGGCGCTGTACGGCAGAGGCAGCGTGAAAGTGCCTCCTCGCGACCGCACCGTAATCCGCCTGCCCAGCTACGAGCAGATCAAGGCTGACCCAGTGCTTTATGCCCACGCGAATCGCGTGTTGCACCTTGAAACCAACCCCGGCAATGCCCGCGCGCTGGTGCAGGCGCATGGCGAAGGCACCACCGCGCGCGATGTCTGGATCACGCCACCGCCCATCCCTTTGACCACGGCCGAGATGGACTATGTGTTCGATTTGCCGTATGCGCGCGGCCCGCACCCAAGCTATGCCGACGAAAACGGCCGTCACGACGGCGCGACCAAAATCACGGCCTGGGAAATGATCCGTTTTTCGATCAACATCATGCGCGGCTGCTTTGGCGGCTGCACTTTCTGCTCGATTACCGAGCATGAAGGCCGCATCATCCAGAGCCGTTCGGAAGACTCTGTCATCCGCGAAATTGAAGACATACGCGACAAAGTTGAAGGCTTCACCGGCACCATTTCCGATCTGGGTGGTCCCACGGCCAACATGTACCGCCTGGGCTGCAAAAGCCCGGAAATTGAAGCGGCCTGCCGCAAGCCGAGTTGTGTTTATCCCGGCATCTGCCAGAACCTGACCACTGACCACGGCCCGCTCATCAAGATTTACAAGCGTGGTCGTGCGATCAAAGGGGTCAAGAAAATTCTGGTGAGTTCTGGCCTGCGCTACGATTTGGCGCTGCAAAGCCCTGAGTATGTGAAAGAGTTGGTGCAGCACCATGTCGGCGGCTACCTCAAGATTGCGCCTGAGCACACCGAAGCCGGTCCGCTGACCAAGATGATGAAGCCCGGTATCGGCAACTACGACAAGTTCAAGACGCTGTTTGACAAATACAGCCTGGAAGCCGGCAAGAAGCAGTTTCTGATTCCCTACTTCATCGCCGCCCACCCCGGCACCAGCGACGAAGACATGATGAGCCTGGCGATCTGGCTGAAGAAAAACGGCTTTCGCGCCGACCAGGTGCAAACCTTTTACCCCAGCCCGATGGCCACGGCCACGGCGATGTACCACAGCAACAAGAATCCGCTGCGCAGAATCACGCGCGACAGCGAGACGGTGGACATCGTTCGCGGTGACAAGCGGCGACGGCTGCACAAAGCCTTTTTGCGTTACCACGACGCCAACAACTGGCCGCTGCTGCGCGAAGCGCTGAAGGCCATGGGCCGGGCTGATCTGATAGGCAACGGCAAGCACCATTTGATCCCGACCTTCCAGCCAATGACCGATGGCAGCTACACCAGCGCGCGCCGCAAGAACTCGACACCCCTGGCACTGAAGACTGCCACGCCGGTCAAGGGCAGAATCCTGACGCAGCACACCGGGCTGCCGCCGCGCGACAACGGCTCGGGCAAGGTCGCCAGTAAGCCGTTGGTGCGCAAAGCGCGCTGACACACCGGCTCCCGGCACGCGGAAACGCCTGAAAAGGCCGTCATCAGCCGAGTTATCAAACTAAATCGGCCCTCAGCCCTTGATTGAGCGGCGCAAGCAGCTATCAAATCAGGAGTAATCCTGATTTTTGCATCCCCATCCGTTAGAGCGGGCCTCTATTTATGGCGAGTCAACAAGCACCTCGGAGGCCCTTTCACGTCGACTGGCAGCGCAGGTTGCAAAGCATGATGCAGCCGCTTCGCCGCTGTGAAGTGCTATTTGAATCAGTAGTTCTTTGCGCTTTGTTCATGGCTTTGCTATCTGCTTTGATGCTGGCTTAGGCTCAAAAACTTCCCCAATACAGCCGCCGTGAATTGCCCGAGTGCACAGCGCCCACAAGGTCGCTCGCGTGGCCGGTCCAGTCGTCCAGTGCCGCGTGAAGTGCGAGGTAAAATCGGCCTCCAGCCCTTTATTGACGGGCGCGAACAGCTATTAATTTGGTAGCGTGTGCAGTGGAATATCCTTTTCCACCGCGAGCCGGTCCAGCTCTTTGCGCGTTTTGCCTTGCAACCATGCCGCAATCGCCTGATGTGTGGCCGGCGCGAACATGGCGCGGATGTCACTGGCTGCCACACCCGCGGCTGCGCACAGGCGGGCCGCGAAATGGGGCTCCAGCGCTGCCAGCGCCACGCGGCCATCCTGGCACTGATAGACGCGGTAGCCGGCATGGCCGCCGCCGACGGCCATGCCGGCCTGGGTCAGGCCCCAGGTGCGCGGCAAGGCGAGGTAGCCGGCCGCGCTGGAAAGGGCGATTTCGAGATAAACGCCTTTGCCCTTGCTGCGCTGGTGCATCACGGCCTGCAGCACTGCCTCGCTCGTCATCAGTGAGCCGCCCATGTCGGCGTACAGCGTGGCCGGCAAATCGAGACTGGTGACCAAGCCGTTTTCAGCGAGGTAGGTGAGATCGTGGCCAGGTTCTTCAGCGCGTTCACCGGGGGCGCCGACGATGGCGATCTGGCTCAGCTGCGGGTGCTGTTGGTGCAGAGCCTTCCACGTCAAACCCAGCTTGACCAGTGCCGAGGGACGGAACGAGGTGAGCAGCACGTCGGTTTGGGCCAGTTCGCGGTGCAGCAGCTTTTGGCCAGGCGCGGTCTTGAGGTCTGCCGGTAGCAGCTTGATTCCATCGTGCAACTGGGCATAGGCCAATGGGCTGTATTGGCTCATCGGGTCGCCTTGGGGCGGCTCCAGCTTGAGGCAGGTGGCGCCCATCTGGCGGCAACGCATCAGCGCGGCCGGGCCAGGCAGATTGAGCGCAAGGCTCAGAATGCTGACGCCTTGAAGCGGCTGGAAAGAATGAAAAGGCTGGGCGGTGGTTTCTGTCATTTGCTATTAAATTAATAGCTGCTTATGCACTATACACAAGCGCCAGGGGTTAAATGACTCACAATTTACCGAAAAACACAGGTCCACCATTAAAACGGGCGACAGCGCCACCCGTGAAAGGCCGGCCCGCAAGGGGCCAGGCATCGCTTATTCGCCGAAGTTCAACGGCAGTCCGACATAGTTTTCAGCCACCGAGCGCGACCCGGCTTCGGAATTGATCAGATAGTCGAGCTCGGCTTCCTGAAACTTCTGGCCAATTTCACCATTTTCGGGAAAGCGGTGCATCAAACCGGTAAACCACCACGAAAAGCGTTCGGCGCGCCAGACGCGGCGCAGGCAACGCTCGGAATAGTGGTCGATACCGGCTTCGCTTTTATCCTGGTAGTACTCGATCAAGGCGCTGCAAAGGTATTTCACGTCGGTTGCCGCGAGATTAAGTCCCTTCGCACCTGTCGGTGGAACGATGTGGGCCGCGTCACCGGCCAGAAACATTCGGCCAAAACGCATTGGCTCAGTCACAAAGCTGCGCAGTGGGGCAATGCTTTTTTCGATGGACGGGCCAGTGACCAGCTTCGCGCGTGCTTCGATATCCAGGCGCAGGCGCAGTTCCTGCCAGAACGCTTCGTCGGACCAGTCCTCCACCTTGTCGGTCAGAGGCACCTGAAGGTAGTAGCGGCTGCGGGTGTGGCTGCGCTGAGAGCAAAGGGCAAAGCCGCGCGGGCTGTTGGCGTAAATCAGTTCTTCATGAACCGGCGGCGTCTCTGACAGGATGCCGAGCCAGCCAAAGGGGTAGATTTTTTCGAATTCCCGGATTGCAGTGCGCGGAACGCTGGCGCGGCATACACCGTGAAAACCATCGCAGCCCGCGATGAAGTCACATTCAATCTCGTGCGTCTGGCCATCTTTTTCGTAGCGTACACGAGGCTTGTCGGTGTTGTAGTCATGCACCGTTACGTTGCCTGCTTCGTAAATGGTGACCAGGCCGGCCGCTTTGCGTGCATCCATCAGGTCACGCGTGAGTTCGGTCTGGCCATAGACCATGACGTTCTTGCCGCCGGTGAGCCGGTTCATGTCGATGCGGTGGCGCTCGCCCTTGAACAGCATGTCAAAGCCGCCATGCACCAGCCCATCCTTATGCATGCGTTCGCCGACGCCGGCCTCGTCCATCAGGTCGATGCTGACCTGCTCCAGAATGCCGGCCCGGATACGGCCCAGCACATAGTCGCCCGTCTGACGCTCAAAAATGACGGCATCAATGCCGGCCTTGTAGAGCAGTTGCCCCAGCAAATGCCCGGCGGGGCCGCCGCCCACAATGACAACCTGTGTACGCATGTTTTTGTCCTTTTGATGGTTTGTGCTGAACGCCTATGCAGGCCCTGCAGCGGCCACGCGTTTTGCGATGCGTTGAGCATAAGCGTGCGGGTCTTGCGTGACCAGCGCCTTCAACCGGCTTTGCGCGGTAATCAAAACAACTCTGCAACCTGTGCCCGACCGGCTGGCACTGCAGGCCCGCGAGTCATTTTCAGCGGTTGTGCTCGAAGGTGACGAGGCTGTCATTAGGGCGCGTAGCGTATTCGAATAAAAGCGTGTGCCGGATGAAAAAGCAGCCCCTGCGCAAGTGCTGATGTATGGCCTGCATCCGGGTTCCTGATTGCCGGCCCATGTCACGTCAACCGGGCGTGCGCCTGACGTCTAGCGTCACACACCCAGATGTTGCTGGAGCAGAGCCGGCCGGGACTGCAGTTCTGCGGAACTGCCTTCAAACACCACTTCACCCTTGACCAGAATCACGTTGCGGTCGGTGATCTGGCTGACGTGTTTCCAGTTCTTGTCAACGATGACGCTGCTGATGCCGGTATCGCGCACCAGCTCGCATATCCGCCAGATTTCCCTTGCAATCAGCGGCGCCAGGCCTTCGGTGGCCTCGTCAAGAATCAAGACCTCCGGGTTGGTCATGAGGGCGCGGCCGATGGTCAGCATTTGCTGTTCGCCGCCGCTGAGCTGCTGGCCGCCGTGCCCCAAACGTTCCTTAAGTCGCGGAAAGGTGTCCAGCACCCGGTCGTAAGTCCAGTCGCGCTGACCCCGGGTACCGGCACGCGCTGCCATCTTCAGGTTTTCAACGACGCTCAGGTTGCCGAAAATACCCCGGCCTTCTGGTACGTACGCAATGCCGAGCCGCGCAATTTCATAAGGCGCACGCCCCATCATTGCGTGGCCGGCAATATCGATCGAGCCCGAGCGGGGCTTGACCAGTCCCATGATGCTTTTGAGCAGCGTGCTTTTGCCCATGCCGTTGCGGCCCATCAGGCCAATGGTCTCGCCGCGTGCGACCGAGAAGTCAATGCCGCGCAGGATGTGGCTGGCACCGTAGTAGGTCTGCAACGCTTGCGCGTTGATCAGCAAGTCGGCTTTCATGCGTGCTCCTCACCCAAATAAGCTGCCTGCACACCTGCATTGGCCCGAATTTCAGCTGGCGTACCGCTGGCAATCACCTGTCCATTGACCATTACCGTCAGCTTGTCGGCCAGTGTAAAAACAGCGTCCATGTCATGCTCGACCAGCAAGATGCCGTGGTCTTTCTTGATGCTTTGCAGTAGGACCACCATGCGCTCGGCCTCGGCCACGCCCATGCCAGCGAGTGGCTCGTCCAGCAACAGCACCTGCGGTTCGGTCGCCAGCGTCATGGCAATTTCCAGCTGGCGCTGCTCGCCGTGGCTGATGGTGCCCGCAATGCTGTTTTTGCGGTACTGCAGGCCCGCCAGCTCAAGGGCTTTTTCAGCGCGCGTATTGATGGATGCAAAACCGCCGGCCCGACTAAGCCAGCGCGCCGCAAGGGGTTGGCGCGACTGCGCCGCAAGCCGCACGTTTTCCCACACTGTGAACGGCAAAAAGATATTGGTCTTCTGGTAGCTACGGCCCAGCCCCTGGACGGAAATTTTTTCGGGGCTCCAGCCTGTCACGTCGCGCTCGCCCAGCATGATGGAGCCCGACGTGGGCGACAGGTCGCCGGACAGCAGGTTGGTGAGGGTGGATTTGCCCGCACCATTGGGGCCAATCACCGCATGGATGCGGCCGTGCCAAAGATCTACCGACACCCCATCGACTGCGGTCAGACCGCCGAAACGTTTGGTCAGGCTTTTCGCGCTGAGGAGAACTTTACTCATGCCTGATCACCTTTGCCCGTCGCACTGTTCTTGAGACGCTTCGTCGTGCTAAATCGTTCTGCAAGTCCCAGCAAGCCGCGCGGCGCAAAGGTCACCAGCAACACAATAAAAAGGCCCATCCAGAGCTGCCAGTGTTTGCCCAGGTTGACGCTGCCTATCTGGGGCAGGTCCTTGAAAACATGCAGCAGATACTCGAACGTGAACGCGCCCACAATAGCGCCGGCGATGTTGCCCATGCCCCCCAGCACCACCATCATGATGGCGTGTGCGCTCATCTGAAAGCCCATCAGTTCGGGGTTGATGTAACCGGTTTGAGCGCCCCAGAGGTAGCCCGCCAGTCCGGCCAGTGCGCCTGCCAGCGTGAAGGCAGAGAGCTTGTAGCCAAAAGTGCCAAAGC
Source organism: Polaromonas sp. (assembly GCA_043779865.1). Classification (GTDB taxonomy): domain Bacteria; phylum Pseudomonadota; class Gammaproteobacteria; order Burkholderiales; family Burkholderiaceae_C; genus Polaromonas. The sequence continues at coordinate 3,864 of JAYWDL010000216.1, read as the reverse complement.
CCATGGCGCGCATACGGTGCTCATTGACGCGGATACCGGCCAGCGCACGACCGAACGGACTCCACAGCAAGCAGCGCAAAAATACATAGACCACCAGCATGGCGCCCAGCGTGAAGTAGTACATCGAAAGCTTGCTGTCCAGGTCAAGCAGAGCCCGGCCCGCTACTTGCAAGCTCGGCTTGAAGTTGATATACAAACCATCGGAGCCACCCAGCAGCTTGTTGTCAAAGAAGAGGAAAAACACCATCTGGGCAAAGGCCATTGTCACCATGATGAAGTAGATGCCGTGCGTGCGCACGACAAAAAATCCAATGATGAGTGCAGCCAGGCCAGACGCCATAACGGCCACAGGCAGGGTCCACCACAGGCTGACCGGCGCACCCTGCGGCGTCAGAAAAGCCAGCGCATAGCCCGCCAGCCCAAAGTAGGCTGCATGGCCAAGCGATACCAGTCCGGTCACGCCCTGCAGCAAATCAAGACTCATGGCAAAAATCGCCATGATCATCATTTGCGTCACCATCTGGATGTAAAAATCGGTGCCGACAAAGGGGAAGGCGACAAGCGCAAGCAATGCCAGCCCAAGCGCGACCTGTACACCGCTTGGCAGAATTTCAAGATTTGATTTTTGCGCGCTCATTGCTTGAACAGCCCTTCAGGTTTCCAAAGCAGCACGCCTGCCATCAGCATGTAAACCAGCATACCGGCTACAGAGGGCAGAAGCACCTTGCCAAACGTATCGACAAGCCCGACCAGCAGTGCGGCGATCAGCGCGCCGCGCACCGAACCAATGCCGCCGATCACCACCACCACAAAACACATGATCAGCACCTGCGAGCCCATGTTGGGATAAACGCTGGAAATTGGCGAGGCAATCATGCCCGCCACCGCAGCCAGGCCGACACCCAGCGCAAACACCACGGCGTGGATCAGCTTGATATTGATGCCCAGCGACTCGGCCATGTCGCGGTTGAAGGCTCCGGCACGTATTTTCATACCCAGGCGGGTCTTGGAAATCAGCAGGTACAGGCCAATAGCCAGCGCAATACACACGCCCGACATAAACAGCCGATACACCGGGTAAGAGAGGTTTTCGGTCAGCGGAATCGAAGCGCTCAGCACGTCAGGAATAGGCACCCCGTGCACATCGTCACCCCAGATAATGGAACGCAGCTCTTCAAAGATATAGATCAGGCCGAAGGTGAGCAGCACCTGGTCCAGATGGTCGCGTTTGTAGAAGTGGCGAAACAGCAGCCATTCAAGCGCCAGACCAAACACCACGGACAGCACCGCGCCACTCAATATCGCCAGGGTCAGGCTGCCAAACTGGGCACTGAGTGACCAGGCAAGGTAGGCGCCCAGCATGTAAAAACTGCCGTGCGCCAGGTTGACCACGCCCATGATGCCGAAGATCAGCGTAAGGCCGGCGGCCAGCATGAAGAGCAGCAGGCCGTACTGCACGCTATTGAGGAGCTGAATGAAAAAGTTGGCTAAATCCATAAGGGTGTCAGTCGGATTTTCAAAAACTGTGTCATTGGTGGAGATCAGGTAGAAAGAAAGGGCTGTCTAACAGGTCAGCGTCGAAAAAATGGGAGGTTCAAGACCTCCCATTCATGCTGGTGCAAACTTGTCAGGCCATCTTGCAGCCGACGCCGGAATCTGACAGCGCCTTGGCCGCCACACCGATCACCTTGTTTTCCTTGTTTTCAACCACCCGCAGGTAAATATCCTGTACCGGGTTATGGGCCTTGCTCATCGTCCACTTGCCGCGAGGGCTGTCGATGGTGGCGCTTTCCATAGCTTTGTACAAGGCAGGCTTGTTGTTCAGGTCGCCATTGACAGCGTTGGCGCCCTGGATGAGCAGTAGTCCGGTGTCGTAACCCTGGACTGCATAGACATCGGGCTGGCTGCGGAAAACTTTCGCATAATCAAGACGGAATTTCTTGTTGCGCGGTGTGTCGAGCGCGTCGCTGTAGTGCATGGTCGTCACGATGCCGTCAGCGGCAGAACCGGCAGCCTCAAGCACGCCTTCGGTCAGGAAGCCCGAGCCGTAGAGTGGAATCTTGCCCTTCAGGCCGGCTGCGGCGTAATCGCGGATGAACTTGGCAGCGCCGCCGCCCGCAAAAAAGCAGGCCACTGCGTCGGGCTTGAGCGCGGCGATTTCGGTCAGCAGCGCCTGGAATTCAACATTGGGAAAGGGCAGGCCCAGCTCCTTGATGATGGTGCCGCCGGCCGCAGTATAGCTTTCCTTGAAACCTTCAAAAGCTTCGTCGCCGGCGGCGTATTTCCAGGTAATCCAGACGGCTTTTTTGTGCCCTTTGGCTGCCATGACCTGGCCCAGGGCACGCGTCGGCTGCGAGTTGGTGAATGAGGTGCGGAACACGTTGGGCGCGCAAAGAGAGCGCGTTGCCGCATGAATGCCCGCGTTGGGAATCAGGCTGAGCACGCCGGTGTCGCGCGCGACTTTCTGGATGCCCATCTGAACACCTGAATGCACGGTGCCGACCAGCACGTCCACCTTGTCGCGCTGGACCAATTTATTGGCGTTTTCGATTCCTTTGGATGGCTCAGACTCATCGTCCACCTTGAAGTATTCAATTTCGCGGCCGCCCAATTTGCCACCCTGCTCATTGATGGCCATGCGAAAGCCATTCTCAATCGCCACGCCGAGCTGGCTGAATGTGCCCGTATAAGGAAGCATAAAACCCACGCGCACCTTGCCCGATTGGGCACGCACGATTTCAGGCAGTAGCAGACCGGTAGAAGCAGCACCAATAACGGCAGCGCTGCGAGTCAGAACGAGGCGGCGAGTGGACATCGACTAGGCTCCTTTAGTTTAAGCTTAAAGCAGTTTATCGTCTTTCGACGTTAGAGTAAGTTATGAGTTACCCGAAGTTCAGAGCGCAAACCCTGGCTGCGTTGAACCTGTTGATCCAGCATCGGTTGCAGCAGGATTGTTGTTGAAGACAGTAAGCACATTCGGGGCGAAGCTTTAGTGTGTCCCGTTGTCTTGACGTGATCAGGCTGAGGCCGATTGGCCGCTGCTGTCTTGCAGGGCGGAAACCAGCCATTGGCGACACCATTCGACGCCTTCAGTTTCAGGCAAGGCGCCACTGCTGGCATCGTGACACCAGACTTCACCGATGCGCTGCGCGCCAAGGTCCTGCAGGCGTCTGTCAAAGTTTTTGCCGCCAAAGCAGAAGGTCTGCGGATAGACGCTATCACCCAATGCCATGACGCCGTAGCGGACATGCCCCAAAAACTGGGGCTGCGAATCAAGTGAGTCGTAAAGCGCTTTTGCGTTGTCGGGAACATCACCGGTGCCGTAAGTTGAGCTGCATATGATATATAGTGCATCTTTTGCTTCTTCGACTGCGAAAACGCCAATATCGAGGTTATCCATCAGGAGAACTTCGATATCGCTCACCAGATCAGCGCAATCCATCTCGATTGCCTGAGCCACATAGTCTGCTGTGCTTGTCATGGTGCCGACAAGTATCTTGAGGCGCATTAAAAATGGGTTCTCAGAAGGATGAGGTAAGGAACGGGAATGGATTTATGTGAAGTATAGTGCAAATTATCTGACGATGAAATGTATTTAGGGGAGGGCAGGGTTTATCCCGAGCGCCCAAGGCTTAATCAAAAAAAGTCAGTCGTGCGGAAACAAAAGTTAATGCAGATTTGGCGTCTCCTGCGACTGCACATGCCAACCATTAGGACGTCTTTCGATGCAACAGTTCGCGCAACATATCCTCGTGTCAGGGTTGCTGCTTAGGATGTGGCAAACATTAACTTCCCTGAATCAGTCCTCCAGTGGTGCGGCGCGGTAGTTCCAGCGCGGCAGGTGCTCGTCGAAGGTGATGCGGA
>JAYWDL010000215.1:0-5161 GCA_043779865.1 Polaromonas sp. | reverse complement strand
CCCCACGGCAGGATGGGGGCCAGACGGTCCACCGCCGCGTGAGACAGCCAGCTCTTGGCGCTGGCCACCAGCCGGCCCGGCACTTGCGCCCCCAACTTGCGTGCTAACTGCCCCATCACCACAGGAGCCAGGGCGGCGTCATCATCCGGCGGCCAGGGCAATTGCAGCGCACCGGCGGCCAGTTCGCCCGCGGCCGCATGGTAGCGAACGGAGGGCAGCAGTGGCAAGGCGGCGACTTCACCCGGCGCGACCAGTTGCTCGATATCAAACAACTTGATCCCGGTCAGCGCCGCAGGCGGCCCGCCACCCACCGGCGCCGCCAGCAGCGCATAGGCGACGACCGTGTGGGTGGTGCCAAGATCAATGCCGACGACGTACTGGCGCATCAATCCCCGCGCTAGCTGTTGCCGCGAACGTCGAACTCCACCTTCCAGCGTTCGTCGCCCTGGGTGGCAACGGCCGTCAACTCCAGCGTCCCGGTTTCAGTGGCAATGGCTTGCAGCTTGACCCGCACAATATCTCCGGGTTGCCGACCTTCGGCGGGCAAGGTGGCTTGAATTTCCTCCAACTCTTGCAACTCGTCGGGCTGCCAGAAATCGAGCAGGGTGCCGAGTTGATCCTGGCGTCGTACCGACGAGCCAAAGAAGCGCAAATGAACCGGTTCGCCCACGACCAGGCCAAATTCCTGCGCCAGCAAGTCGGCCTCGGTGCCTTCTTCCATGCCAAAGGGCGCCACGCACAAGGCTTGCACGGGCGGCTCGACACCGGGAATGGCCGGCATCGACGACTCCACCGCGACGTAATAAGCGCGTGCCGTGCCGCCCCGAATCCGCACGCCCTGGCCGCGCCGCACATAACCGTAATAAGCGGCGCCGCGCGCCACCGCCAGATCCAGGTCCGCGCCCGTGAGCATGCGGGCTGGTTCGGCCTGTTCGGCAGCGAGCCAGCCGTTCAGTGTGGTCAGCGTGCGTTCAGCCAGGATGTCGGACTTGAAGACGCCGCCGTTGAATAGCACGGCAGTGGGATGCAGAAAGCTGGCGTCCGCATCGACCTTGCCGGCAAACCCTTCGAGCTCAGCAGTCGCCCCGGCCTGGCGTCCCAGCAGTGCCGCCAGGTGGCGCGTCACACCGGCGTCTTGCGCATAGGGCAAGCCCAGTTGCGTCAGACCGCTCCGGGTGCGGCTGGCGGGGCGCGTCGAAGCTTCTACCTCGGGGAAGAAACCGTCCAGGATGGTGGTGCGCACTTCGGCCTGGGTAAGCTCGGTGCGAATCGAGCCGCCGATCAGTTTCGAGCCGCGACTGGGAACCACGATGGCTTGCGCTTCAAGTGTCGAATCGGTCAACAGGCTTTCTTTCGCTGCGCGGCAGGCATGGTTAAGCGCGCGCATTTGCCAGGGGTCGAGCTGTTTGCCTTCTGTGGCCAACTTGCGGGCCACCACATGCGCCAGCGTCAGGTCCATGTTGTCGCCGCCCAGCAGGATGTGGTCGCCCACGGCCACCCGGTGCAGTTCCAGATTGCCCTCGCGCTCCAGCACCGCAATCAATGAAAAGTCGCTGGTGCCGCCGCCCACGTCGATCACCAGAATGATCTCGCCCGGCTTGACATCTTTGCGCCAGCGGCCCGCGCTGGTCTGAATCCAGTTGTAGAGCGCGGCTTGCGGTTCTTCCAGCAAGGTCAATGAGGTGTAGCCGGCGGCGCGGGCGGCTTCAGCCGTCAGCTCCCGCGCTGCCGGGTCGAAGGAGGCGGGAATGGTGACGGTCACGTCCTGCTCGTCAAACGGCGCCTCCGGATGAGCATGGTCCCACGCCTGGCGCAGATGCGCCAGATAGCGGGTAGAGGCTTCCAGCGGCGAGACGCGTGCCACTTCCGCCGGGGCGTCGTTGGGCAAAATCGCCGCCCGCCGGTCCACGCCGGGGTGGCATAGCCAGCTTTTGGCGCTCGACACCAGGCGGATCGGCGTCAAGGCGCCGCGCGCCCGCGCGAACTCACCGACGGCGAAATCCTGTTCGCCGGTCCAGGCCAGCGTCAGGTCGCCTGCGGCCAGTTCGTCGGGATGCGGCAGGTACAGAAAGGACGGCAGCAGAGGCAGGCTCTCGACGCTGCCCGGCGCTGTCAGCTGCGGGATATCGAGCACGCCGTAACTGGTTGCCTCGCCATCGCTGGCGGAGATGTCCACATAGGCCAGGGCGCAGTGGGTCGTGCCGAGGTCGATGCCGATGGAAAAACGCGGCGCGGGCTGTGTGTTCCCGGTATTCACAGTTCCACCTCGGCCTGGGCCAGCACGGTGGCGTCATGGCTGTCGGCCAGTTTCGGCAGCCGCGTCTCGGTAACGCGCCAGCCGCGGTGGCTTAAGCCTCCCTGAAACGGCGCCTGGCCGACCACGTTGCCGGTCAGGCGGATGGCGCGGGCATCGAAACCCTCGTTCAGGGTGATGCGGCTGCCCTCGGCCTCCAGGCGCACCGGTACAAGGGTGAAATGCTCGCGCAATACCTTGCTGCAGCCTTCATGCACCAGGCGAGCCGCGCCGCCGATGTCGGCGTCAGAGTAGCCGCTGAGGTTTTCCTGGGTGAAGTCGATCAGGCGCGCGTCACGCTGCAGCAAGGCCAGCAGTTGCAAGGCGGCGTCGGGGCTGGCTTGCTTCAGCGGGGCGGGTGTCACTGCAGGCACTGGCGCCGGTGATTGGGCCGGTGCTGACCCATCACTTTGACGCAAATGCAGGACACGGGCGGCATAGCCGGGATTCGACAGTGTGCTGAAAAAGGTACCGAAGGCGATGGGAATGCGTTTGAAAAAAGAAGGGTTCGAGTCGGTCATCAATAGCTCCTGATGGCGTCGGCAATGGGCCGAACATGAAATGGGAGGGGCGGGTTCTAAAAGCGGATGTCGGGCGACAACGCCGGCCCCTCAACCTACAGACGTTTTACCAGGGGCAGAAGTCTCCAAAAAGGAGCTTGAAGTGCTTCCCCACTTTTGAACCCCGTTGCAGGCGCCTATTGTCCATAGAAAAACGGAACGCCCAGGCGGCGCTGGAAGAATTTTTAGAGAAAAATAAGCCTCTAGCCCATATCTGGCGGGCACAAGAAGCTATTTAATTAATAGCAATTTTGACTGGTGGCGCCAGGCCGGCACCCCTGGAGCAACCCGCATAATCCAGACAGACTCAAAAAAGCAGCCGCCTTGTCCGCCTCTCTTACGCCTTACCAATCCCAATACGTCGCGTGGCTTTTGTCGCGCCGCATGAATGCGGACTCCCCTGACATGCTGGCCACCACGCTGGTGGATGCGCAGGTGGACCTGAACCCGCACCAGGTGGATGCCGCGCTGTTTGCCTTTCACAGCCCGCTGTCCAGAGGCGTCATCCTGGCCGACGAGGTGGGTCTGGGCAAAACCATTGAGGCGGGTTTGGTCATCGCCCAGCGCTGGGCCGAGCGCAAGCGGCGCATTCTCATCGTCGTGCCCGCCAACCTGCGCAAGCAGTGGCATCAGGAACTGCAGGACAAGTTCAGCCTGCAGGCGCTGATTCTGGAGGCAAAAAGCTACAAGCAGCAGCGCAAAGAGGGCCACAAACTGCCGTTTGAGCAAAACAGCCGCGTCATCATTTGCTCCTACCAGTTCGCCAAGTCCAAGGCCGATGACCTGCAGCGCGTGCCGTGGGACCTGGTGGTGATGGACGAAGCGCACCGCCTGCGCAATGTGTACAAGCCTGGCAACGTGATTGGCAAGGCGCTGAAGGAAGCGCTGGCCCACGCCCCCAAGGTGCTTCTGACGGCCACCCCGCTGCAAAACTCCCTGCTGGAGTTGTATGGACTGGTCAGCATGGTGGACGACCGCGTGTTTGGCGACCTGTCCAGCTTTCGCGACCAATTTGGCGCATTGGGCAATGCCGACACCTTTGCCAGGCTGCGCAGCCGCCTTGCCACCGTGTGCCAGCGCACCTTGCGCCGCCAGGTCCAGCCCTATATTTCGTACACCCAGCGCATTCCACTGGTGCAGGAGTTCACGCCGTCACAGGACGAACAGGCCCTGCACCAGCTGGTGGCCGACTACCTGCGCCGCCCGGCCAGCCACGCCCTGCCCGCCAGCCAGCGGCAGCTGATCTCGCTGGTGCTTTGGAAGCTGCTGGCATCGAGCAGCTACGCCATTGCCGGCGCCTTGGGCACCATGGCCCAGCGGCTTGAAGACCAGCTCCAGGCCGCGCCCACGCCAGAGCTGGCCGAAACGCTGGATGACGACTACGAAGCGCTCGATGAAACCGAAGAGGAGTGGAGCGAGCCCGAAGCGCCGCCCTCCCCCGAACAACTGGCCAGCGTGGCGGACGAAATAGCCGAACTGCGCGCCTTCCAGCACCAGGCCGTCACCATCACCGACAACGCCAAGGGCCACGCCCTGCTGCAGGCGCTGGGCCGCGCCTTTGCCGAACTGCAGAAACTGGGCGCGAGCCAAAAAGCGCTGATCTTCACCGAATCCAGACGCACCCAGGACTACCTGTTGGAACTGCTCGAAAAAAGCCCCTACGCGAGTCAAACCGTGTTGTTCAACGGCAGCAACACTAGCACGCAGGCGCAACAGGTTTACGCCGCCTGGCTGCGGCGCCATGCAGGCACCGACCGCATTACAGGCTCGCGTACCGCAGACACCCGCGCCGCGCTGGTGGAACACTTCCGCGATTCCGCAAAAATCATGATCGCCACCGAAGCCGGCGCCGAAGGCATCAACCTGCAGTTTTGCTCTCTCGTCATCAACTACGACCTGCCCTGGAACCCCCAGCGCATCGAGCAGCGCATTGGCCGCTGCCACCGCTACGGCCAGAAGCACGATGTGGTGGTGGTCAACTTCATCGACCGCAGCAACGCCGCCGACCGGCGCGTGTACGAGCTGCTGGCGCAAAAATTCCAGCTCTTTGAAGGCGTGTTTGGCGCCAGCGATGAAGTGCTGGGCACCATTGGCAGCGGCGTGGACTTCGAGCGCCGGATTGCCGACATCTACCAGACCTGCCGCAACCCGCAGGAGATAGAAGCTTCGTTCCAGCAGTTGCAGCTGGACATGTCGGGCGAGATCAACGCCGCCATGCTCAAGACCCGCCAGCAGTTGCTGGAAAACTTTGACGAGGCGGTGCAGGAAAAACTCAAGACCCGGCAACTTGAAAGCACCCGTGCCCGCA
>JAYWDL010000214.1:0-5174 GCA_043779865.1 Polaromonas sp. | reverse complement strand
TGAGATCAACGAAGTTTCAAGGAACCGCCGGATACGTGACCCGTATGTCCGGTGGTGTGGGAGGGAGGGGCCGTGAGGCTTCTTCCTATCCCGATTGGGCGTCAAAATTCGAGAACGTACGGTCAGTGGAATGTCTACCTGCGCAAACGTAGCGTAGGATAGTTGGTGGAGCGAAAAAATGGAGATGGCAATGAACAATGCAGTGCGGCCAAGACACTTTCTCCCCGGCGACGGAAAAGTCTACAAGATCGGGCGAATGACCATGACGTTCAAGACTACCGCCGAACACAACGCGGCTGCTTATACCCTTTGTGAAGCGATCGAACCGCCTGCGTCTGGAGCAGGGCTTCACCGGCACCCGACATACGATGAGACATTCATCATTTGCGACGGGCACTATGAATTTCAGCTTGACGAAAAAATGCTCAACCTAGGCCCGGGGGACGTGGTGTTTGTGCCGAGAGGCACTCCTCACAGCTTCAGGAGTACTGGCCCAGAAACCGGACGCCAGCTTATTATTAGTTCGCCCGGCGGCATCTTCGATGCCTTCATTGCTGAAGTTGCAACGTCGATGGTTGATAGCGGAACCCCATCGAGCCCTGGTGCCGCAACGGACTTTAGGGCTATTGCTGCGAAGTATGGATTGGAGTTCCTGAGCTGATGAGCCGGTACCGATTTTTATATTCACGCTGGGCGGGTGAACGCAGTAGCGGCAACATGGGCCTATGGCGTACTCGACAGGCCCGCTCGGACTTGATCGTCAAGTATCGAGTCACCCATTGCTCCGCCCTGCTTCGCATGTTCGGCCCTTCATGGTCGGCCACTCTCGTGAAGTACCGAACCACTACTATGGCCTGTGCTGACTTCTGCCCCGTCACGGCCCGAATTGCTGCGGGTCGCGCTGTGTGGCTGGAAGACGTTGCTGCCTCTGCTCGAAGACACGCAGCGGGCAGTTCGCCACGGCACTGGGTCTCTCGGGCTTCCTCCAGACCAACCCTCGGGGGAAAGCCCTTGCCGTCGGCTAGGCAACGGCCTCTAGCCGTCGCCCCCCACACCGTATAGCCCTGGGCCTTGCACCACAGCTTGTCAGGGTGGCTGCGAAGCGAGCAAAAAATACGCAAGCCGGGTTTATTTTGAGCAAAACCTGGATACAGGCTCATCGCCTCTTGCGCATACATCATGCGCATATAATGCCAGCACCAACCCGCAAGGCGTGAATCATGCTCCAGTTTGACAAAGCCCCCAAGAAAGCCACCAATCTCTCGCTTAACACCAAGGTGCTGGAGATGGCGCGTGAGCTGGGCATGAACATCTCGCAGACGGTCGATGCGCTGTTGGCCGATGAGGTCAAGCGCCGCTACTGGGAACGCTGGAACGAGCGCAACAAGGATGCGATTGATGCGTACAACGCGCGTATCGCGAAGTACGGCTTGCCTTTGGCCAAATACCGCAGCTTCGGCAAGAGCCTGGGCGATGGACGCGAGGAAACTTGAGGTGGCCCGCTTTGACGTCTACGCCAACCCGGATAAAAACGAAAGCAAGCTGATTCCCTTTTATCTGGACGTGCAAAGCGACCATGTAAAAGGCGTCCAGACTCGCGTTGTGGTGCCACTCTGGAAGTCGGGCTTGTTGCCCGCGCGAGTGGAAAACCTGAATCCGGAATTTGAGCTGGCGGGTCAGCGGGTGGTGATGGACACGCCCTCACTGGGTGCTGTTCCAGTCTCGGCATTGCGCCGCACGGTAGGCACCCTTGGGCCGCAGCAATTGATGATTCAAGACGCACTTGACACCCTTTTCGGAAGCTACTGATGCCTGAAATCGCTTGCCACCCAACTTACCCCATCCGCTCCCAATACGAAGACTTCATGCGCCATGTGGACACCCACGGCGTCTTCAAGGCCGACCGCACCGACACCGGCACCAAAAGCGTATTCGGCTACCAGATGCGCTTTGATTTGAACGAAGGTTTTCCGCTGGTGACCACCAAAAAGGTCCACCTCAAGTCCATCGTGCATGAACTGCTGTGGTTTCTGCAGGGATCGAGTGACAACAACTGGCTCAAAGCGCGCGGCGTCAGCATCTGGAACGAGTGGGCACGCGCGGACGGCGACCTCGGGCCGGTTTATGGCGTGCAGTGGCGCAGCTGGCCAACGCCGGACGGCGGCCACATCGACCAGATCGCCGAAGTCATCAAAACGCTCAAGACCAACCCGGACTCGCGCCGCATCATCGTCAGTGCCTGGAACGTGGCTGACCTGAACAAGATGGCGCTGATGCCGTGCCACGCCTTTTTCCAGTTCTACGTGGCACCATCGGAAGTAGCAGGTCAGCCGGGCAGGCTCAGCTGCCAGCTTTACCAGCGGAGCGCGGACATTTTTCTGGGTGTGCCCTTCAACATTGCCAGCTACGCCCTGCTCACGCACATGGTGGCGCAGCAGTGCGACCTGAATGTGGGTGACTTCATCTGGACTGGCGGCGACTGCCATATCTACAGCAACCACCAGGAGCAGGTCGCCTTGCAACTGGATCGCGCGCCCTACCCTTATCCCACGCTGCATATCAAGCGCAAGCCTGATTCGATCTTCGACTACCAGTTCGAGGACTTCGAGTTTCTGGACTACCAGCACCACCCGGCCATCAAGGCTGCGGTGGCAGTTTGACTTGCCGAGCCGCCATGACTCGGGTCAACCTGATTTACGCGCGCGCTGCCAATGGCGTCATCGGCAAGGACAACGCCATGCCCTGGCACTTGCCTGAGGACATGGCACACTTCAAGCGCCTGACACAAGGCTGGCCAGTCATCATGGGGCGCAAAACCTGGGATTCGCTACCGACCAGGTTTCGCCCCTTGCCAGGCCGCACCAATGTGGTCGTTACCCGGCAGTCGGGCTGGAATGAAGCCGGCGCGCAATCCGCCTCCAGCCTGGCCGACGCGCTAAAACTGTGCGGGCAGTCGGAGGAAGTCTGGGTCATGGGCGGTGCGAAAATCTACGCCCAGGCCGAGCCGCTTGCAGATCGCATTGAAGTCACCGAAATTGCCCAGGACTTTGAAGGCGATGCATTTGCGCCTCGCCTGGGACCCGAATGGATCGAAGTTGCGTGTGAAAATCACATCTCCTCGAATGGAATGAAATTCAGTTTTATCACTTACCACAAACAGCAGGAAAATTAATATGTCAGAAGGCGGATTTCACGTACACGGGCCCCACGACCACGAGCTGGAACATGCCGCGCAGGGCGGACACGAAAGCGGCGGCATGATTGCGCAAATTGCCGTCGTCACAGCCATCATCGCGACCGTGGGTGCCCTCTTTTCCTACATGGGCGGCGCAACCCAGGCCAATGCAGGCCTTTACAAGAACAACGCAGCCATCAAAAAGACAGAAGCGGCCAATCAGTGGAACTTCTTTCAGGCCAAAAGCACCAAGCAGTCACTGGCCGAATTTGCCCGCGACCTGGCGCCCGACGATAAAAAAACCGGTTACCAGGGCAAGATTGACCGCTACGAAAAAGAAAAGGGCGAGATCAAAATTGCCGCCGAGAAACTGGAAACCGAGGCCACCACCTGGGACAAATCGTCGGACGAACAAATGCACCAGCACCACCGCTGGGCGCAAGCCACCACGGTGCTGCAGGTCTCGATTGCGCTGGCAGCCATTGCCCTGCTGACGCGCAAGAAGTGGCTTGAGTACGGAATGTTCGCATTGGCGAGCGTGGGCCTGGTGATCGGCGCACTGGCTGCGCTACATATTTAATAGCAGCTTGCGCCCTGTCTAATTACGCTGGAACACAAAACCCATGAAAATTGCCACCTGGAACGTCAACTCGCTGGCGGTACGCCTGCCGCAGGTGCTCGGCTGGCTGGCGGCCAACCCGGTGGACGTGCTTTGCCTGCAGGAGCTCAAACTCAGCGATGACAAGTTCCCCCTGCAGGTGCTGGCCGACGCAGGCTACCAGAGCGCGGTGTTCGGCCAGAAAACCTACAACGGCGTCGCCATCCTGAGTCGCACGCCGGCGCGCAACATTGTCAAAAACATTGTCGGATTCACCGACGAGCAGTCACGCGTGATCGCCGCCACGCTGGACACCCCAGCCGTTGAGTTGCGCGTGGTCAACGGTTATTTCGTCAACGGCCAGGCGCCCGGCACCGACAAGTTTGCGTACAAGATGAAATGGCTCAACGGACTGCGCGACTGGCTGCGGGAGGAACTTGTGCTGCACCCCCGACTGGTGCTGCTGGGTGACTTCAACATCACCGCAGACGACCGTGACACCTATGACGCTGAAGGCCTGCGCGAAACCATTCATCACACCACCGAAGAACGCCAGCATTTCCAGGCGCTGCTCGACCTGGGGCTGACTGATGCGTTTCGCCTGTTTGAGCAGCCTGAAAAAAGCTACTCCTGGTGGGATTACCGCGAGCTGGCGTTCCGGCGCAACCGCGGGCTGCGCATTGACCATATTCTGGTCAGCGAAGCGCTTAAGCCGCAAGTAGCAAGCTGCGTTATTGACAAGCTGCCGCGTAAAAACGAGCGACCCAGCGACCACGTTCCAGTCGTGGTGGAACTCAATTTGCTATAGAAATAATAGCTGACTGCGCTGGTAGTACCTGCGCAGAAGCCCTTATTCATTCAAGATTCAGATCCTGGATTTTGCGCGTGATGGTGTTGCGCCCAATTCCCAGCTTGTGAGCCGCCTCTATGCGGCGGCCATGCGTGCTGGCCAGCGCGGTCTGGATCAGCCGGGATTCGAAACGGCGCGTCAGCACATCCCAAACATCGCTGCGCCCTGAGCTCAGTAGCGCCAGGGCCTCGGCCTCCAGGCCGCTTTCCCAGTGCAGCGAGGGTGCCACGCCGCTTTCGGCAGCAGGCAGCGCTAAATTTTCAACCGGGTTGATTCCCGCTGTTGGCTCTGAAACCCCTGCCCGTTCCTGCCGGGCCACCTCAATTTTTTCAGCCTGCGCCAGAGGCTGGCCCCAATCCTGCGTGGCGCTCAGCACTTCGGGCGGCAAATCCTTGGGCTCGACCACCTGGGCGGGTGCCATGACGGTAAGCCAGTGGCAAATATTTTCCAGCTGGCGCACATTGCCGGGAAAACCGAAATGGCTCAGTTGCTGCAAGGCCGGTTCTGAAATCCGCTTGGGCTCGACGCCCAGCTGTTTGGCGCTTTGCTGC
>JAYWDL010000213.1:0-5177 GCA_043779865.1 Polaromonas sp. | reverse complement strand
ACAAGGCATCGGCAGGACGCCCGCCCGCCCCCACCAATAGCGTCTGCAAATCAGCAGCTTCGGGTGGCCGGGCCGGCTTTTTCGAACTGCCCTCCCCGGCATCTGGACGCAGGGTTTCGCTGCCCAGCCATGCCAGCGCCAGATCAAAATCAGGCCAGATCATGGTGTGACCCAGGCAGCGGCTGCGTATCGTCGGCAGCAGTTGATGCGCGGCCTCGGTCGCCAGAATGAATTTGACCGCCCCTGGCGGCTCCTCCAGCGTCTTTAGCAGGGTGTTGGCGGTGATGTGGTTCATGCGTTCAGCCGGAAATACCAGCACGACTTTGGTGGTGCCGCGCGAACGCGTGAACTGGGTGAAAGACACGGCCTCGCGCGCGGCATCGACCTTGATTTCCTTGCTGGGCTTGCGTTTCTTGCTGTCCAGATCATCCTGGGTTTTTTCATCCAGCGGCCAGCCAAGCGCAAGTGACAGTGATTCGGGCATTAGCATGAACAGGTCAGCATGGGTATGTACGGTCACGGCGTGGCAACTGCCGCACTCGCCGCAAGCGCCCTGAGCACCCGGCTTATCGCAAAGCCAGGCTCCAGCCAGCGCCAGCGCCAGATCAAACTGGCCCAGGCCCGAGGGTCCGCTGAGCAGCCAGGCATGGCCACGCTGGAGCAGCAGGCTCTCCAACTGGGTTTGCAGCCAGGGCGCCAGACGCTGAGACTGGATTTTTGGGGGCGTCGCCATGACGCCTGTTTCCTTCACTTGACTCATGACAACGCAGCTCCCTCCAGCCACCCTTTTTCGACAAATACCTGCCGCACAGCCTTCCAGACTGCTTCACGACCTTGCGAGGCGTCGATACGGGCAAAGCGCTCCGGGTGGCCTTGCAGGCGGGCAGCATAGCCCAGCGCGACACGGCGGAAAAACTCCACCGGTTGCGACTCGAACTTGTCGGGGATGCGTGCGCCAGTGAGGCGCAACGCGGCTTCTTCGGGTGGCAGGTCAAACCAGACTGTCAGGTGAGGCTCGATGACGGTTTCAACTTCGGGTTTCATGGGCTGATTGCCCGCCGGGTCGCCCAGCAGGCCTTCATCGGACTGCACCCATTGCTCCAGCATGGCCAGCACCTTCAAATCAAAACCGCGCCCCGCGCCTTGGTAGGCAAACGTGGCATCGGTGAAGCGGTCGCACAGTACCACATCACCGCGCAGCAGCGCTGGTGCGATCCTGCGCACCAGGTGGTCGCGCCGGGCGGCAAAAATCAGCAGCGCCTCGGTCAAGGGGTCCATGGCATCGTCAAGCACCAAAGCGCGCAGTTTTTCGGCCAGCGACGTGCCGCCGGGTTCACGCGTCAGGGTCACAGTCCGGCCCTCGGCCCTGAAAGCATCGGCCAGACCGGCTATGTGTGTGGACTTTCCGGCGCCGTCGATGCCTTCAAAGCTGATGAAAAGGCCGTGGTGAGTCATGGTGCTTATCGGCCTCGAATGTATTTGTTGACGGCACGGTTGTGCTCGTCCAGGCTGGCGCTGAACTCGCTGCTGCCGTCGCCGCGCGATACAAAGTAAAGCGCCTTGGTCGGCGCGGGCTGCACAGCCGCCAGCAAAGCGGCTCTGCCGGGCATGGCAATCGGCGTGGGCGGCAAACCGCTGCGGGTATAGGTGTTGTAAGGCGTATCGGCCTGCAGGTCGCGCCGGCGCAGGTTGCCATTAAATTGCGCGCCCAGGCCATAAATCACGGTGGGGTCGGTTTGCAGCGGCATGCCGATGCGCAGCCGGTTGCTGAAGACGCCGCCGATTTGCGACCGGTCCGAGGACTTACCTGTTTCTTTTTCGACAATGCTGGCCAGAATCAGCGCCTGTTCTGGCGATGTCAGCGGCGTATCGGGGCTGCGCAGGACCCAGGCGGCATCCAGCCGCTTGTCCATGGCGCGGGCAGCGCGCTTGAGCACGGCCAGGTCGCTCGAGCCTTTGGCATAGGTATAGGTGTCAGGGAAAAATCGGCCTTCGGGATAGACACCGGGCCTGCCCAGCTTTTCCATGATGCTTTCAGAAGTTAACGCAAGCGTGTCGGGCGCAAGCTGCTCTGCTTTTTGTAGCGCCTTGCGCACCTGCACAAAGGTCCAGCCTTCGACCAGCGTGACGCTTTTTAGCGTTTCTTCGCCGCGCACCAGCATGCTCAGCAGTTTGCGGGGCGTGGTGTCGGGCACCAGTTCATAACTGCCAGCCTTGATCTGCCGAGCCTGTCCCGAAAGGCGGAACCAGGTCTGCAGCAGCAGCACCGGCACATCGGCACCGCTGGCCACCACGACTTCAGCCACACCATTGGCGGAAGTACCCGGCTCGATTTCAAGGTCCACCACGGGGTTGCCCGGCTGCAGCCGCAAGGCAATGGGTTCTTGCAGCCACCAGAGGGTTGCGCCGAACAGCAGCAACGCCGCGGCAAATAACCCTGTCAGCAAAACTGTAAAAACACGACGCACAGCCCAACTACCTTTTTAACAACGAAACCCGAAAGCACAGGGCTATGATAATTCAGGCCATCTTCATCATTAGAGCGGACTTCCCATGACCCTTACCAGCCCAGTGCTCCAGATTTCCGGCATCGTCGAACTGACGCACCTGGGGGTCATTCGGATCGTCGGCGATGACGCGGTGAAGTTTTTGCAAGGTCAGCTGACGCAAGATGTGGCCCTGCTGGACTTGACGCAGGCGCGTCTGGCAGCGTTTTGCAATGCCAAAGGCCGGATGCAGGCCAGCTTTGTCGTGTTCAAGCGCAGCCAGGAGGAAGTTCTGCTGGTATGCAGCCGAGACATTGTGGCTGCCACGCTCAAGCGCCTGTCGATGTTTGTCATGCGCGCCAAAGCAAAACTGAGCGACGCCAGCGGCGAGTTTGCACTCCACGGCATGCTTGGAAGTGCTATTGAATCAATAGCTGGAAGCCTATGCTCTGCAGGCGAAAAAGCCGATTTTGGTGATGCAAACATGGTATTTTTATACCCTGGCGCCGGTCAGCCGCGTGCGATGTGGTGTGCGCCTGCCGGTTCGCCGGTACCCCAAGCCCCCTCTATTGATTTGGCTGCGTGGCACTGGCTGGAGGTGCAGTCGGGCATTGCCATGATCACCCAGCCGATTTTTGAAGCCTTCGTGCCGCAAATGCTCAATTACGAGTCTGTGGGCGGCGTGAACTTTAAAAAAGGCTGCTACCCCGGCCAGGAAATTGTGGCGCGCAGCCAGTTTCGCGGCACGCTCAAGCGCCGGGCTTATCTGGTGCATACCGATGCAGTGCCCGCCGTTGGACAGGAAGTTTTTCATGCCGGGGATGCGGAGCAGCCTTGCGGGATGGTGGCCTCTGCAGCGGCTAATCCGACAGGCGGCTCTGATGCCATCGTGTCCATGCAGACTTCGGCTGCGGCTGATGCGGCAGAACACGCTGATGAGGCACGTCTCAGACTGGGCAGTGCCGCAGGCGCGGCCTTGAGCTTGCTGCCGCTGCCTTATGCCTTGCTTGAAGATATTTAAGCCGATGGCATTGAAGGCTTCACCGTGTGTCTGATCGCATTTGCCATTGGTGCTTCGCAGCACTGGCCCCTGGTGATTGCGTCCAACCGCGATGAATTCTTGAGTCGCCCGACGCTGCCGCTCGCTCGCTGGAAAGCAGCTTCCGGGCTGGAAGCCATTTCCGGACGTGATCTGCTCGCTGGTGGAACCTGGCTGGGCACGACTCCTGGCGGTCGGATGGCTTTTCTGACCAACGTACGCGAAGCCCAGCCCCAGCCTGCGCTTCGCTCCCGGGGTGAACTGGTCACGCGCTGGCTCGAAGCAAACGGTGATGCTGCAAGCTTTGTCGCAACATTGAAAGAAGAGTGCGGCGATTATGGCGGCTTCAATCTGGTGCTCGGTGATTTTCAGCGGAATGCCTGGACGTGGGTGACGAATAAATTGGCCACTAGCGCTCCCGGATGGCATGTGCAGGCATTGAAGCCGGGTGTGTATGGCCTGTCCAATGCAGCGCTGGACACGCCCTGGCCCAAAACTATCGAGTTGAAACGCGTCCTGCAAGCGGCCTTGGCGACGCAATCGAACGCTGCAGACCTGGAAGCGCTGCAAACTCCGCTATGGACGGCGCTTGCCAATTGCGAACGTGTACCCAAGGCCAGACTGCCTCTAACCGGCGTCTCTCTGGCGCTGGAGGAAGCTTTGTCCAGCGCCTTTGTCGAGTTTCCTGAACATGCTTACGGCACACGCAGCAGCACGCTGCTGCTGGCCAGCGCAAAGGATGTTCATGCGAGCGTACGGCGATGGGAGATACAAATAGAGGAGCGAACCTATCTGCGCGAAACTCCAATAGAAATACAAAGCGCAGACGGTGGTTGTCGCATTGCCTCTCCCCTGAATTGCGCTTATGACCGAAAGCTTTGGGTCGGCGATTTTTAGGCAGGTCTTGCTTGTATGTTTTTGAGGTGCTCAACCGTGTGTTTACGGTGATCAATTCAGATATTTTAAAAATTAATATGTAGATTACATATAATATGTATGTGATTGATCTTCTTGCACTGGCATTGCCACGGCCCTGTAAACCCGTGCTGGCGCTGTACGTATCAGCCAGTCGAAAGCTCGCCAGCGTTACCGTCGCCTGGCGTAAATCACGAGTGGGGCTTAAAGCTTCTGGCCATCTCGATATGAGCGATACCCGCCTCCTCGAAGGGCTCACCACGCGCTGTAAAACCCTGGCGCAGATAAAAGCCTTCGGCGCTTTGTTGCGCATGCAGCATGACTTCGGTATCGCCGCGTTGTCGGGCTGCGTTCACCAGCGTTTGAAGGATGGCCTGCCCCACATGGGAACCGCGAAGCGGGCGATGCACTGCCATTCGGCCTATCTTCCCTGACCTGCTGGCGTGACTGATCAGCCGGGCTGTGGCAATGGCTTGACCCAGGGCGTTGTAGGTCACGGCATGAAGGGCTGAGCCATCCTGCCCATCCCACTCCATTTCCAGCGGAATGCCCTGCTCTTTCACAAACACGGCAGTTCGCACTTTTGCCGCGTCCTGTCCCAATGCAGCCCAATCGCCGACTTTGATGTCCAGCACGCACTCGCCCGCATCAAATCGCCTTATCAGGCTTCGCAATGCTTCGGGAACGGGCCGGGATGTTTGTGAAACTGGATCGGCAAATACATACAGCACTTCACA
>JAYWDL010000212.1:0-5189 GCA_043779865.1 Polaromonas sp. | reverse complement strand
TGGCTGCTGGCGCACGCTTGCAGGACGAGCCGCAGCGACTGGGCCGCGTGTATCAACAGATGCTGGCCGCCATCCTGGTGCTGGCCGTACCCGCATTCATGTTTCTGGCGCTGGTTTCGCCTGATATCGTGCGCGTTCTGTACGGTCAGCAGTGGCAGGAAGCCGGGTGGGTACTGGGTATATTGTTTGTGGTCATGCCCGCCTATGTGATTTGGGGAATATCCACGCCAGTGTTATGGAACACCGGCCGAAAAAACTACGAGTTTGCACTCCAGCTGCCGATTATTGGGGCGGGGCTGCTTGGCTTTTATTTTTTCGCCGGTCTGGGCATTCGCGCGGCCGCCACCGTCGCTGCGGCGATGCTGGTTGCCAGGGCTGTCGTGATCGCGGGGGCTGCCTTTCGGGCCTTGAAGCTAAGCCCCACGGTTTTGTGGCCTGACGCCATGCGGAGTTTTTTGCTTGCCCTGGTTTGCGGCATCAGCGTGCTCGCGGGCCAGCAGGCCGTGGCGCGATTTGAGCTCCCGCTTTTATCGCTCGCTGCCAGCGCGCTGACAAGCGTTCTGGTGTTGACTCTATTGCTGCTGCTGCGCCCTCAAATACTCGGCGAACACACCAATGGCATGATAATCCGCTTTATTCCGGCGCTTGCAGGCCGGCTTGGGAAGGCTGCGATTTCCACTTATCCAGACCACGTGAGTGAGCAGCGGCTGTAACGAGGAGTCATGATGAGCCAGACAATCACTATTTTCATCCTGGTCGCGGGTGCCATGCTGGCAGCGCTGGCGGCAACACTCGGAATGGCCAGTGCGGTGCACGTCACATCGCGGCGCGCCCAAGGCTACTTCCACCTCCTCTTCTATGCCATCGTCCTGGCCGTCGCACTGACGACCTATCTTTCTGGCCGTGACCTGGCGACTATGACGTTGAGTTTTGTAGAACCCGTCGCAGCGCCTCGCCCCCCCTTGCTCAATGTGTTGCAGCCGCTGCTCTCCCTGCTGGTATTGACCGTAGCGGGCGAACGCATCATCACCCGCTGGCTCAATCGTGAACGTGCTGCAGACACCCCCAAGTTGCTGCTGATCGTTTTCGTCATCTTCTGGCTTGGCACCGTGGCCGCTCCGGCCTTGCTGGGAGCACACCCCCAGTTGTCACATGACTTTGTCTATCCGTTGGTCATAGGCGTTGCAGCGGTGCTTGCCACTGCCGTCGAGCGCGATCAGGCGTTCGCCGCTACGCGCAATGCGCTGTTTCTCTTCATGCTTGGCGGCCTGGTTTTGATCTTCACCAACCCGGGTATGGTCCTTGACCCCAACTACAGCCAGGGCTTTTTGCCGGGGGTGCCGCGTTTTGCAGGGCTCGCACCGCATGCCGTGGCCATGGGCCTGCTGACCCAGCTGGCTTTGCTATGCCTTCAGACTTCACCTTTTCAGCGGGTCTGGCTCAATCGCCTCGCGTGGGCCGTTGGACTATTCGTCTTGGTGCTTGCCCAGTCAAAGACCGCCTGGATTGCGTTTGCGCTTTGCACGCTCGGCGTGCTTGTTTTTCGAAACGGACCGGGATTCTGGCGTCGAACCACTGACCCGCAGCATCCCGAATTCGGTATTCTGGTTATCCTGGGTTTCATTGCATCATTGGTGGCTATAGGGGGCTTGCTGGTTTTTGGCGGCGTGGGTTCGAAGGTTTCGGGGTTTTTTGAGAGCGCCCAAGGCGCACAGCTCACGTCCCTGACCGGTCGGGACCAGATCTGGGCGATTGCCTATGACGAATGGCTGCGAAACCCGATCTTCGGCTATGGCCCCAGTTTGTGGGATGCCAGCTTCAGGGCCAGCATTGGCATGCCTAACGCAACCCATGCCCACAACCAGTTCATGGACACCTTGTCGCGCTCCGGAACTGTCGGAGCCACGGCGCTGGTGTTGTACGCCATCACCCTGCTATTTATGTCGGTGCGTTATGCGCGCGTTACAGGCGGACTGTCGCTGGCGTTATTCACCACGCTGGCGCTTCGCAGCGTTAGCGAAGTTCCGTTGCTGCTGTTCGGCTACGGTACGGAACTTATCACGCAGGTGCTCTTGCTGATGACGCTGGTCAGCGTGCCCGCCAGCAGCGCCGTTCTGAATGCGCGCAGACGGTTTGCGCCCTCTTACCCGGCCGCGAGAGGGCCCGATCCGCAGCTCGCAGCGAGGGCCCGATCATGAAATTTTCAGTCATTATTCCGCTTTACAACAAGGCTCCGTACATCTGCGGCACTATCGATTCGGTGCTGGCGCAAACCTGCCAGGATTTCGAGATCGTGGTCGTGGATGATGGCTCCACCGATGGCAGCGCAGATCTTCTTGACACCATCACTGACCCGCGCCTGCGGGTCGTGAGGCAGCGCAACGCCGGTGTGTCAGCTGCGCGAAATAGGGCCATTTCCATGGCGCAGGGGCAATGGGTCGCATTTCTCGACGCAGACGACTGGCATCATCCCCAATACTTGGCCAGTCTTGTTCTGGGGCAGGGCATGCATCCAGAAGCAGATATTGTCGCCACCCAGTACATGCCAGTTGAAGACACGATCAATGTGTGCCCCCCCCTGCCGGCATTGCCACCAAAGCCTTTGAGCGTGGAGCTGATCGATGATTTGCCCGAGCGATGGATGAAAGGGCCCACTTTCACCACCAGTTCGGTTTGCATACGAACGGCCCTGCTTGAGGAAATGCAGCCCTGCTTCGCCGTCGGCGAGTCACACGGGGAGGATCTGGATATGTGGTTCAGGGCGGCTGAACGCTCGCTGATCGCCTTGATCATGACGCCGCTGGTGGCGTATCGAATTTCAGTCGAAGGCAGCTTGTCTTTGAAAAATCCGACACTCACGCTACCGCCCTTTCTGGCGAGGATCCGCCAGCGCGCACTGACTGGCACGATGCCCGCGTTGAAGAGACGATCCGCATTGAGGCTGGTGGCCAATCAGGAAATTTCGATGGCCCGCGATGCACTGGCGTCCGGACAGCGTGTGGAGGCTATTCGCCTGCTCTGGAGCGGGCATGACGCCACGAGAAGCGTACGCTGGTGGTCCACGGCAGCCATGACGATTTTTGTTCCGGGCGAGCTTGTCAGGCAGTGGCAACTTTGGCGTGTCCGCCGTGCCCTTCCAACCATGAGTGCAGGGTAAAAGATGGTCTTTTCATTACCACAAGAATCGCGTCGGCATATACCCGACCCATGCCGGGTTTCTGTGATTGTCAAGGCGCTGAATGAAGAGTCTGGCATTGTGGAAACCCTCGAAAGCGCACTTCGCGCTGTCGCCAAAGTGGGCGGGGAGGTGGTGCTGGCCGACTCCTGCTCGACGGATCGCACGGTAGAACTGGCCATGCACTACCCGGTCCGTATCGTCCAGCTGGCGCATCCGAATGAGCGCTGCTGTGGCGTCGGTCCGCAGTTGGGGTACCAGCACTCAAGCGGCGAGTTTGTATATGTCCTTGACGGTGACATGCAGATGCTCGACGGATTTCTGGAAGAAGCGCTTTCGATTCTGGAGCAGCGACCCGAGGTCGCAGGGGTGGGTGGACGTGTGGTTGAGTTGAACACGGAAAGCCTGGAATACGTCGCCCGCGAACAGCGGGTCGCTGCGCACCGTCAGGCTGGCAGCGTTGACCGGCTCGATGGCGGTGGTCTTTATCGCCGCAGTGCTATTGAAGCTGCTGGCTACTTTTCGGACCGGAACCTTCATAGTTACGAAGAATACGATCTGGGCACGAGACTGCGTTCACTTGGCTGGACACTGTGGCGTGTGCCCGGAGGCGCAGTGAACCACTTTGGGCACGATGCGCCGCCGTACCGCTTGCTGATGCGGCGGTGGCAAACGCGCTACGTGTGGGGGCTGGGCGAGCTTATTCGCGCCGCCATCGGCCAGCCGCGTCTGGCCATGGTTGTGGGCGGTCTCAGCGAACTGCGCCTGTATGCGGCAGTGCTGGTGTGGTGGATTGTGCTTGCCAGCGTGCTGTTTTGGCCGGTGGCCGCATCAACCAGATTCGTGGTTTTTCTCATCGCCCTGACGCTGCCCGTGTTGTTCATGGCCTGGCGCAAACGCTCTTTTGAAAAAGCAGTCTACGCGGTTGTCTCATGGTGCTTTCATGCGGCGGGACTGGTACGCGGTTTGCTGCAAAAACCACGCCCCCCACGCGCCATGATTTCAAGCCGGATACTTCGTGAGCCTGCAAATCTTTCCCAATCGTCCGTCTGATGCGTAGCGTTGACCACAAGATCCCTGAAAGCAGAGCACTTATGAACCAAAGGTTTACTGGCATACAGATCCTCCGGTTCGTGGCCGCCATGCTGGTCGTCGTCATGCATCTCACGCAGGCGATTTCGATCCACATTACGGGCACGGGGTCATCAGATTACTGGGCAAGCGGCTCTGCGGGCGTGGATATTTTCTTTGTGATAAGCGGCTTTGTCATGGCGGCT
Source organism: Polaromonas sp. (assembly GCA_043779865.1). Taxonomy (GTDB): domain Bacteria; phylum Pseudomonadota; class Gammaproteobacteria; order Burkholderiales; family Burkholderiaceae_C; genus Polaromonas. The sequence goes on along the minus strand of JAYWDL010000212.1, from coordinate 737 downwards.
TCAACCGGGCCGTCCCCCAGCGGCATGCTTGCCCGCACTCAATCGGCCTGGCTATTTTTGAAACGCCGTATTTTGCGAATCGTGCCGCTTTACTGGTTCTACACCTTGCTTAAGGCGGCGCTGCTGGTGCTGCTGCCCAGCTTGGCCGCGAGGTCGTCCATTGACGCCGGGCATCTGGCGGCCTCACTGTTTTTTGTACCGGCCATGAGTCCGTGGGGCCTTATAGAGCCCACGCTTCCTGTCGGCTGGACGCTCAATTTCGAGATGCTCTTCTACGCGGTATTTACGGTGGCCATCGCGCTTGCTCTGCCACGCGTACGGTTCTGTCTGTTGGCTCTGCTCGCAGTTTTTTTTGCCGGGCGTTACTTCCATGAAACGGTACCGTTGGCGTTTTATGCGCAATCCATTGTGTTCGAGTTCATTTTCGGTATGGGTATCGCCTATTATTTTTTGAAGTCCAGAAAAATGCCTGTCGCCTTCGGCTGGTTCGCGGTAGCTATCGGACTTGTTTTGATGTTCGGCTTCCCCTGGAACGCCTCCTCAGAGCGTCTGTTTACGTGGGGGATTGCAGCGGCCCTACTGGTTCTGGGCGCATTGTGGATGGAACCATGGACGGACCGCATCCGCCTGGCGGCTCCGCTTTCTTTTTTGGGCGACGCCTCTTACTCTATTTATCTTTCGCACACTTTTGTGGTTCCGGCTGGCGTCATGGCGCTCTACAAACTGGGAGTTCGGGA
>JAYWDL010000211.1:0-5231 GCA_043779865.1 Polaromonas sp. | reverse complement strand
CAACGGTATCAACGCAGGTAACCGCGACCGTCGGGCAGCAGATGGCAATCACCACACCCGGAAGGCCTGCGCCTGAACCGACATCAAGCAGGTGGCTTGCCTGCTCCAGCCCGGCGCTGTGCAGATAACGCTGCAAAGCGGGAACGGCAGCCAAACTGTCAAGCAAGTGATGCGTCATCATTTCGGCGGGATCACGCACAGCCGTCAGGTTATAGACCCGGGTCCATTTGGCAATCAAGCCCTGGTAAGCCAGCAACTGCTCAACTTGCTGTTCGCTCAAGTCCAGCTGCAGCGCCTGGAGCCCGGCCAGTAAGGCGGGTCGCAAGTCCTGTTGCGCGCTTCCCATCAAAGTTCAGCCTGCACGGTGGCCTTCGGAGGGGAAACGTTTTTCCACAGGTTCTTTTTCAGATGGACCAGCAGCAGCGACACCGTTGCTGGCGTCACACCTTGAATTCTGGATGCCATGCCCAGCGTTTCAGGCCGATGTCGAGCCAGTGTCTGGCGCGCTTCAAAGCTCAGCGCCGAAACCTGCAGGTAATCCAGATCGGCTGGCAGCCTGAGATTTTCGAAATGCGAGGCGCGCTCCACCTCCACTTTTTGCAAGTCAATATAGCCAGCGTATTTGGCAGTTATCTCAATTTGCTCAATCACGCTTTTCACCAGGCCTGCTGACAACACGTTTTCAGGCGATGTTTCACGTGAAACATCCCCCTGCCCCGTCGGGATTTCAGGATTGGCATACTTGCCTTCGTCCAGCGACATCAGCGCGGCGTAGCTCACATCAGGGCGGCGCAGCAAATCGGCCAGGTTGTATTCCCGTTCAATCGCCTTGCCCAAAACCCGATCGGCTTCGCTGGCTGGCAGATTGTTGGGATTGATCCAGAGGGAACGCAGCCGCTGTGTTTCACGTGAAACAATGTCGCGTTTTCGGTTGAAGGCATCCCAGCGAGCGTCATCGACCAGCCCCAAGTCCCGACCTTTTTCGGTCAGGCGCATGTCGGCATTGTCTTCGCGCAGCATCAGGCGAAACTCGGCCCGGCTGGTAAACATGCGGTAGGGTTCCGTCACGCCCTTGGTAATCAGGTCATCCACCAGCACACCCAGATAGGCCTCATCGCGCCTGGGCAGCCAGGCTTCCTTGCCCTGGCATTGCAGCGCGGCGTTAATGCCGGCGAACATTCCTTGCGCGGCAGCTTCTTCATAACCGGTCGTGCCGTTGATCTGGCCGGCAAAAAACAGGCCTGCCACGGCCCGTGTTTCAAAGCTGGTTTTGAGCGCACGCGGATCAAAGTAGTCGTATTCAATCGCGTAGCCTGGCCGCAAAATATGGGCATTTTCCATGCCGGCTATCGAGCGAACCAGGTCGTACTGAACGTCAAACGGCAGGCTGGTCGATATTCCGTTGGGGTAAATCTCGTGCGTCGTCAAGCCTTCGGGCTCCAGGAAAATCTGGTGGCTGTCCTTGCCGGCAAAGCGGTTGATCTTGTCTTCCACACTCGGGCAATAGCGCGGGCCCACGCCGTCAATCTTGCCGGTAAACATCGGGCTGCGGTCAAACCCCGCGCGAATGATGTCATGCGTGCGCTCGTTGGTATGGGTGATCCAGCACGGCATCTGCCGCGGATGCGGGATAGCGCCTCCCATGAAGCTGAACACCGGCACCGGCCCGGTAGTTCCACCCGGCATGCCGTCACCCGGCTGGATGCCGCATTTGCTGAAGTCGATCGAGCGGCCATCAATGCGCGGCGGCGTCCCGGTTTTCAGCCGGCCTTGCGGCAGCTTGAGCTCTTTCAAGCGGGCCGACAGCGACACCGCTGGCGGGTCACCCGCCCGGCCCGCAGCGTAATTGCTCAGGCCCACATGAATTTTGCCGTCAAGAAAAGTCCCGGCCGTCAGCACCACGGTGCGCGAGCGGAACCTGATGCCGACCTGCGTCACTGCGCCCACCACCCGGTCGCCCTCAACCATCAGGTCATCGACCGCCTGCTGGAACAGCCACAGGTTCGGCTGGTTTTCGATCATCCGGCGAATCGCTGCCTTGTACAAAATCCGGTCAGCCTGCGCCCGCGTGGCGCGCACCGCCGGGCCTTTGCTGGAATTCAAGATGCGGAACTGAATGCCGCCCTCGTCGGTGGCCAGCGCCATCGCGCCGCCCATGGCATCGACTTCCTTGACCAGATGTCCCTTGCCTATCCCGCCGATCGACGGGTTGCAGCTCATCTGGCCGAGCGTTTCAATGTTGTGCGTGAGCAGCAGCGTCTTGCAGCCCATGCGGGCAGCGGCCAGCGCGGCCTCGGTGCCGGCATGACCGCCACCGACCACTATCACGTCAAATTCCTGCGGGTAAATATAGGGCGAGCCCATCATGCATCCTTCAATAAAATGGCATTGAGGCCAAAAGCCTGCGCGCCGTTGAACTGACGGATGTCAGCTGTCACAAACAAATCCACCCCAGCCGCCATGGCGGCACCCACATGCAGCGCATCCATGCCGCGCATGGTGCTGGCCTCAAGCGCACGAATGGCCGAGCGCTCGACGCTGGCGGACAGCGGCACAACCTCCATGTCGGCAAAATTGCGCTCCACTTCGGCGCAGGTATCGCGGTAAGACACTTCACTGGCCCGGGTTTCGCGCCGTACCCGATTCAGCGCCGAATAAAGCTCCACCTTGCAATGTGGCGCGGCGACGGCCGGCATTGCCCGCGTCACCAGCGCCAGAACGGCCTCACGACCGCCTTCAGGCAAATAGCGCTTGAGCAAGGCCGAGGTGTCAAAAAGGATTTTCATGCGGTCCTCTTCACCAAGGAGCACTGTCGCGCTCATCAAGCAAGGCCTTGACCGCCGAATAGCCCGGTGGCAATCGCAGCAAGGGTTCAAACGGACGCTTGTAGCTGGGCATTTCAGCAGACACGTCGGCCTTGACCGGCACCAACTCGGCCACGGGCTTGCCATGCCGCAGGATACGGACAGTTTCGCCCCGCTCGACAAGGTCGATCATGGCTGACGCGTTGGCGCGGAATTCACTCAAGGGAATAATATGCATTTTGTACAAGTAAAAGTATTTTGTACATTTTATCGGTTTTACCTTGAAGCAGAATGTCTAGAGATTTTTTCTGCCACCTGTGATAAACCAAACCGCATGTCGATTGCCCAACCCATTCCCAAACTTCTTGTTTTCGCCGGCAGCACCCGCCTGAACTCCTTCAACCGCAAACTGGCCCATGCTGCCGCTGCTATGGCGCTCACCAGTGGTGCCGAGGTCACGCACATCGAGCTGGCCGACTTCGACATTCCGATGTACAACGCCGACCTTGAAGCCAGGGGAACACCGCTGGATGTGATGAAGCTCAAGCAACTCATGCACACGCATCCGGCCTGGATCATTTGTTCGCCCGAATACAACGGCAGCTACACCGCGCTGCTCAAGAACACTATCGACTGGGCCTCCAGCCCCATCCAGAATGACCCGGACTGGCAGGATGGCTTCAAGTCTTTCACCGGCAAGGTGGTGGGCGTGCTCAGCGCCTCGCCCGGCGCCCTTGGCGGCCTGCGCTCGCAAAGCCATCTGCTGCCGCTGCTGTTCAATGTGCAATGCTGGGTGGCGCCCCAAACCTTTGCACTGAGCCACGCTGGCGACGCCTTTAATGCCCACGGCATGATGCTGCATCAAGAACACCGGAATAGGGTGCAGGCGGTGATTGACCAGGTGCTGTTTGCCGCCCAGCGCCTTAAGGCTTGACCAGGCAAGCCTGGCCAGGTCAAGTTGCCTAGCAAGCCGCGAAGGCGAAATTCAGGCGTTTCTCCGAGCAATGACTTTTGCTATGTTTTTTATAGCGTATTGCGCCCGTGTTTACTGGGCGTACGGAACTTTTTATGCCCGAAAGTGATGCAGATCAAGTCCTCCGGCCGTCAAGCGCCGCTTGCCGTGTCATACTGTTTTGCCTCAAGGCAGGTGTCAGCCGGATGTAGCCAAACCGGTCCACACTGCAGGCTGCTTATTTTTAAACCCAGGAGATACTCATGACCCGTGAAGTTGTAGTTGTCAGCGGTGTACGCACCGCCATCGGAACCTTTGGCGGCAGCCTGAAAGACACTCCGCCCACCGAACTGGCCGCGCTGGTGGTTCGTGAATCGCTGGCGCGTGCTGGCGTCGAGGGTAAGGACGTGGGCCATGTGGTGTTTGGCCACGTCGTCAACACCGAGCCCAAGGACATGTACCTGTCGCGCGTGGCAGCCATCAATGGCGGCTGCGCTGATGGCACGCCGGCCTTCAACGTCAACCGCCTGTGCGGCTCGGGCCTGCAGGCGATCATCTCGGCCAGCCAGTCCATTTTGCTGGGCGACACCGACATTGCCATCGGCGGCGGCGCTGAAAACATGAGCCGTGGCCCCTACGCCAGCCTGAACATGCGCTGGGGCGCCCGCATGGGTGATACCAAGATGATCGACATGGTGGTCGGCGCGCTGCATGACCCGTTTCACACCATCCACATGGGCGTGACGGCCGAAAACATCGCCGCCAAATGGGGCATCACCCGCGAAGACCAGGATGCGCTGGCCGTGCAAAGCCACAACCGCGCCCAGAAGGCGATTGAGGCCGGCTACTTCAAGGAGCAGATCGTCCCCGTCATGCTCAAGAGCCGCAAGGGCGATACCGCCTACGACACCGACGAGCACTTCCGCCCCAACTGCACGATGGCCGACCTGGCCAAGCTCAAGCCGGTGTTCATCAAGGAAAACGGCACCGTCACGGCCGGCAATGCCTCGGGCATCAACGACGCCGCCGCGGCCGTGGTGCTGATGGAAGCGGGCGCGGCCCAGGCGCGCGGCCTGAAACCGCTGGCCCGCCTGGTGGCCTATGCCCATGCCGGCGTCGATCCCAAATACATGGGCATCGGACCAGTGTCTGCGACCCAGATGGCTCTGAAAAAAGCCGGCCTCACGATCAATGACCTGGACGTGATCGAGGCCAATGAAGCCTTTGCAGCGCAAGCCTGCGCCGTGACCCGCGACCTCGGGCTTGACCCGGCCAAGGTCAACCCGAACGGCTCGGGCATTTCATTGGGCCACCCGATCGGTGCCACCGGCGCACTGCTTACCGTCAAGGCCGTGTACGAGCTGCAGCGTATCCAGGGCCGCTATGCGCTGGTCACGATGTGCATCGGCGGCGGTCAGGGTATTGCAGCGATTTTCGAGCGCCTGTGATCTAGAAGAATCTAGTCTTTCACGCTA